>JBOHXO010000536.1:0-2922 GCA_050737475.1 Chthoniobacterales bacterium | reverse complement strand
ATGGAAAGGTCCCGAGAAAAATGATTGAACTCCGCCGCAGGCTGCACATGCTGCATGCACCGATGAAAACCGCGCTTGCTGCCGTTTCACTCGCCACCATTCTGCTCGCCGCGTGCGAGCCCGAATCACGGCCCCATCATACGACGACGCCTCCCGGCCAGACGGGCGATACGCCGACGCCGATGCCCACGCCGGATCCCGGCCTGACGCCAACACCTTCTCCCACTCCCGATCCAGGCATGACGCCGACGCCCGCTCCCTCGCCCATGGCAGGCAGCCCGGAAAACGATATTCCCTACGCGCGACCCGTGCCCGGCAAGCCCGGCTACGTCATCAGCCCGTATTCGAATCAGGGACTCGTGAACGTCGAGGGTCTCGCGCCGAACAGCCTCGCGCGCTGCCCCTATACGAAAAAAGTCTTTCGCGTGCCGTGATGCCTTCGCGGGCGCGGAGAGAATTTCGCACCCGCCCAAAATTGCTGGAGTTCGTGAACAAACGTGGTTTGTATGCGTTGTCGTAACGCATTCATGAAAATATCCTCACTGTTCCTGCTCGCAGCCCCTGCGCTCGTGCTCTTCGCCTCGTGCGAAAATGGCGATGGGCCGCGCACCCGCCAGAGCAGCGCCACGCAAACCGGCTCGAACAATTTCGGCTATCAGCCGCCCACGCCGGGCACCGCGAACGATTTCGTCACCGACGCCACGCCGACGCCCACACCTGCTCCGAATGCGACGGACATGACCGGCGCCGCCACGCCACCCGCCACCGGCTCGACGCCCCCGGCTCCCGTCGCGGCCGCGGACCAGCGCAACCTTCCCGTGGCCACGCCCGTGAAGGACATGCCCGGCTACGTCACCAGTCCCTACCAGCCTTACGCCGGCTACGTGGACGTCCGTGGCTATCCCCCGAACACCGAGGTCAAGGATCCCTACTCGGGCAAGATTTTCCTGGTCCCCTGAGCGTAGCGGATCCACTGAATGCAGCGGATCAATTGAGCGTGGCGAAGCAACTCAGCCCGGTCGCCATTCTCGGTCCCGGCCTCATCGGAGGTTCCCTCGGGCTCGCCTTGCAACGGCTGTGCCCGGATGTGGAAATTCGCGTCTGGGCCCGTCGTGATGCGGCGCTGGAGGCCGTGCGGGCGCTGGGATTTGCGCGTATCGCCGATACGAATGTCGGCACGGTCGTCGCCGGCGCGCGGACGGTCGTCCTTTGCACGCCCGTCGAAACCATGGCCGGCCTCTCGCAGCAAATTCTCGACTCGCTCGATCCCGCCGCTGCCGTCACCGATGCCGGCAGCGTAAAAAACACCGTCGTCCCGGAATGCGAGGCGATCCTCGGCGGCCGCTTCGTCGGCGCGCATCCCATCGCCGGGTCGGACCGCGCGGGCATTGACGCTGCGCACGCCGACCTTTTCGAGAACGCCACCTGCGTGCTCACGCCCACTTCTCACACCGATCCCGCCGCGCTCGAAACCGTGCGCACACTCTGGAAATCCGTCGGCTGCAGCCTCGTCGAAATGTCCGCGGAATCGCACGACGCCGCACTCGCCCGCACGAGCCACCTTCCGCATGCGGCGGCGGCGGCGCTGGCGAGCGTCGTGGCCCGCGAAGTCGCCGGCTGGCAATCCCTCGCAGGTGGCGGCTATCGCGACAGCACGCGCATTGCCATGGGAAACCCCGATCTTTGGACCGGAATCCTGATGGCAAATCGCGCGGAGGTTTCAACTTCGATTGCGGAATTCATCGAAATCCTTCAAAACATCCGCAGCGCGCTCGAGGCGGGTGACGGAGAGGCGGTTCACGCCCTGCTCGCCCAAGGCCGCGACGCCCGTCACCAGCTCGATGTATTTTAAAGTCACAAAATCTCCCGTCATTGCCGCCGAACTCACGATGCCCGGCGACAAAAGCATTTCGCACCGCGCCATCATGCTCGGCGCGCTCACGAACGGCACCTGCGTCATCACCAACTTCCTCGAAGGCGAGGATTGCCTCGCGACGATGAAGGCCTTCCAAAAACTCGGCGTCGGCATCGAGCATCCCGAGCCGGGCACCGTCATCGTCCATGGCTGCCGCGGCAAATTCACCGCGCCGACGTCGGACATTGATTGCGGCAATTCCGGCACCACGGTGCGCTTGATTTCGGGCATCCTCGCCGCGCAATCGTTTCGCACGCGCCTCGTCGGCGACGCCTCTCTCACGCAGCGGCCGATGCGCCGCGTCATTGATCCGCTCACGCAAATGGGCGGAAGGCTCAAGGCCGAAGGCGCGCGCGACACGCTGCCGCTCGTCATCGAGGGCGGCCCGCTCAATGGCATCCGCTACGAAATGCCGCACGCCAGCGCGCAGGTGAAAAGCGCCGTGCTGCTCGCCGGACTTTTCGCGAAGGGAAAAACAACCGTCGTCGAGCCCGCTCCGTCGCGCGATCACACCGAGCGCATGCTCGAGCATTTTCTCGTCCGCACCATTCGCAAGGACAACGAAATCACCATCCACGGCGGGCAGACGCTCGAGTCGCGCGACTTCCGCGTGCCGGGGGATATTTCGAGCGCCGCGTTCTGGCTCGTCGCAGCGGCGGCGCAGCCCGGCTCGCGCCTGCTCATCAACGGCGTGGGCCTTAACCCGACTCGCAACGGCATCCTCAGCGTGCTTGTGAGCATGGGCGCGCGTGTTCGAGAAGTGGTCGAAAAGGGCGTGAAGACCGGCGAGCCCAGCGGCGCGATTGAGGTCGAGGGACGCAAGCTCAACGGCGTGACGATCGAGGGCGACTTGATCCCGAATCTCATTGACGAAATTCCCGCCATCGCAGTCGCAGCCGCACTGGCGCAGGGAAAGACGACCATCCGCGGCGCCGGCGAACTGCGCGTGAAGGAGACCGATCGCATCGCCGCCATCGCAAAAAATCTCCGCGCGATGGGCGTCAAGG
>JBOHXO010000535.1:0-1745 GCA_050737475.1 Chthoniobacterales bacterium | reverse complement strand
CTCGGAGTCACGCCGGGGGGATTCAACCCCATCGCCGATTATTCCTGGACCATCGCCACCGCCAGCGGCGGCATCACGGGCTTTGATCCAACGAAGTTCGCATTGGACGCGTCGGACTTCACTCCCGGCACCACCGACGCCGCCTTCAGCCTCGCGCAATCCGGCAATTCCCTCTCGCTCCACTACACCTACACCGGTTCCTCGACCGTCATCACCACCGACTACGTCACCTCCGTTTCGGGCGCGCTCGCCAACCAGCGATACGATTTCCAGAACAACGGCACCACCGATCTCGGCGCGCTGCATTCCGACACAGCCGACGGCGTGACCACAGGCGTGCAGGCGTTCCACGGCCAGTCCACCCTCACCGCAAGCGTCGCGACCGCCGTGAGCGGCGGCAACCAAATCTTCAACAACACCTCGAAACTCCTCGCGACCGATTCCCAGGCCGTGAGTGGCGGAGTCCAGACCTTCAACAATTCCTCATCTCTCGTCGCCAGTGCCGACTCCGCGCTCAGCAACGGCACGCAGGTCTTCAATGACAACTCCACGCTCGAGGGAGCCGCTCCCCATTCCATCACGGGCGGCACACAGTATTTCCACGACACTTCCGCGCTCAACGCCTCCGCCCTTGCCATCGGCAACGGCGCCAGCCTGGCCTTCTACGACTCGAGCGTCCTGCACGCCAATGGCGCGTCGGCCATGACGGGCGGCGCGATCTTCTACGACCACTCCACGCTCGACGCCGGCGCGGCGAATTCCGTGACCGCCGGCATGCTGGACTTCCGCGACAACTCCACACTCGACGCCAGCGTCACCGATGCCGTGACGGGCGGACAGATCACCATGCGAGGCAGCTCCATGGTCGTCGCGGGCGCCATGCATTCGGTGAACGGTGCCACGATCCATCTCCCCGACAACGGCAGCCACATTCTTCTCAATGCCAACAATGCTTTGGGCGAAAACACGGATCTCCTCTTCGAGGCGCCCGGCAGCATCCTCGATCTCAATGGCCATGACACCACCGTCGGCCTCCTCGGCGGCAATGCCGGCAGCGGCATCATCCACAACTCGGTCGCGGCCACGACCGCCACGCTCACGATGGCTCCCTCTGGCTCCGACTTCTTCAACGGCCGCATCGAGGATGGGGACGGCGTCGTCTCGGTCGTCAAAACGGGCAACGGCACGCAAACCCTCGTGTCCGCAAGCACCTACACAGGCGGCACCACGATTTCCGGCGGCACGCTCAATGCCAACAACACCACCGGCAGCGGCACCGGCACCGGCGCCATCCTCATCAACGCGGGCGGCACATTCGGCGGCTCCGGCTCGGTGAGCGGATCCGTGAATGTGTTCGGCACGATCACAGCCTCGATTGTTGGCCCCCACCACCTCTCGACCGGTGCGGAAACATGGGAGGAAGGAGGATCCTATCTTTGGGAAATCCAGGGCGCCACTCCCACCGCCACCGATCGAAGCCTCCTCGTCATCAATGGCTCGCTCACCGTCGCGAGCTCGAACGCCACGCCATTCACGATCGCGGTGAATTCGCTCGGCGGCACGCCGTCGGGATTCAATCCCATCGCCGACTATTCCTGGACCATCGCCACCGCCAGCGGCGGCGTCGCGGGATACGATCCGGTGAAGTTCGCGATAGATACCGCCGGCTTTGCCCCCGGCACCGCCAATGCCGCATTCGGCCTCGCTCAATCCGGCAACTCGCTCTCGCTCCACTACACCTACAC
>JBOHXO010000534.1:0-13801 GCA_050737475.1 Chthoniobacterales bacterium | reverse complement strand
CCACGCTGCCTGCGGCCGTTGCCGTTCACAGTTTGATCGCGGCGCCGAGTGAACTCTCCGCCAGCTTCGATGAATGGGGCCGCCCGCTCGCCGCGGAATGGCGCGATCGCGATCCCGGGTGGGACGATTTCGACGCGCAGGTGCATCTTTGCGCCCGGGGCGAGGATATCGCTGCGACGCTTGGCGCGATTTTGCCGGCCGACGCGAAACCCGATCCCGCCTTCCTGGAAATCGGCGCGCTCGACCGCGAGTTGCTCCCATCGCTACGCGCGCCGATCGAGGCGGCCGGCGGGAACCTGCACGATCCCGAGGGACAATCGCTCGACCTGCACTGGCTCGGCAGGCTGCTCGGCGACTGGAGCGACTTTCTCGACGACCCAACATTCAACTTCGTCGGCGGTCTACTCCGAAATGGCATCGTCGCCTCATGGCTCGCGCGAAAAACTCGCGAGTTCGACCTCGCGGATGCCCTCGCTGAATCCGATAAAATCCGCGCGGACTTTTTTCCATCCACCGCGGAAAGCGCCGTCGAAAAATGCAACGCCGGCCGCAGCCTCCGTCGCGCGCTCGAGCTTCTGCTCAAGCTCCGGAGCCGCATGACGGGCCGTTCATGGATCGAGCCCCTGCGCGCGTTTCTCGACGAAGTCTCCGCGGACACGACCGACAGCGCATCCATCGAAGCAGCGGCCGCCATCGCAGAAGCGCTCGATGGAATTTCTCCACTCGCGCCCCGTCATCCGGAAATCAAGCCGTCCGACTGGCTCCGGTTGGTGCGCGAGTCGCTCGCGACACAGCGCCATTACAATGAGACGGAACCCGAGGCCGTGGAAGCCTCCGGCTGGCTGGAACTGCCATGGAGCGATGCGCCGCACCTCGTGCTCGCCGGTTTTAATCAAGGCGTCGTGCCGTCGCGATTTGCACAGGACCCATTTCTTTCCGCGGGAATCCGTCAGCATCTCGGCCTGCCGACCGAGGAGCAGCGCGCCGCACGCGATGCGTATTTTCTCGCGCGGCTGCTTGCCATGCGGCGGGGCGGATCGGGCCGCGTGGACGTGCTCGTCTGCCAGATTGATACGGACGGCGCACCCGGCCAGCCATCGCCGCTTCTTTTCGCGGGCAGCGGCGAGGCATTGCCCCTGAGGGTGCAGCGCCTCTTCGCCGAGCCGCGACCCGCGCAGTCGGATCCGCCCTGGGAAGCCGCGTGGCAACTCGATCCCCCTCGCGTCGAGTTGAAGAAAAAACTTCGCGTCACCGGATTTCGCGAATACCTCGCGTGCCCGTTCGAATTTTATTTGCGCTTTGGGCTGGGAATGGAGGCGTTCGACCCGGAGCCGGCGGAAATGGACGCGCGCGTCTTTGGCACTCTCGTTCACGAGACGATCAAGGCGTTTTCGCAAAACCCGGGAACACGTGATCTCGCGGATTCGGCGAAGATTCGCGACGCCGTGTCGCGACTGCTCGACGAACAGGTCGAGGCGCGCTTTGAAATTCCGTTGTCGATGCCGCTGCTCATCCAGATCGAATCCGCACGGCAGCGGTTGATGGCCTTTGCCGACGTGCAGGCCGTGGAGCGCAGCGAAGGCTGGCTCATCGTCGAGGCGGAGATTTCGTTTTTCGATCATCTCGGCGGACGGCATTGGCAGATCGCCGGGTGGGATGTCACCGGTCAGATTGACCGCATTGACCATCACGAGGCGACCGGCCGCTGGCGTGTGCTCGATTACAAAACGTCTGACAAATCCGAGCCGCCTTCGCGCATGCATCTGCGCGGCGGATCGGCAGCGACGCACACGTGGCCGCCGGACTACGCGTTCGTGGAGAGCGTGTCGAAATGGTGGAGCAATCTCCAACTGCCGCTCTACCGCCAGTTTCTCATTGAGACGGGCATCGAACCCGGCGCGGTCTTGTGCGGGTATTTCAATCTGCCGAAGGCGGTGAGCGCGACGGGCATTGTCGAGTGGGCGGATTTCAACGACGGCCTCGGCGAGTCGGCGCTGCGTTGTGCGTGCGGCGTGCTGGCGGACATCGAGCGCGAAAAATTCTGGCCGCCGAATCCGCGCGTGGTCCATCCGCAAAACGCGGATTGGTTTCACCCCGATCCCGAGCGCACCGTCGCCGCGGAGTCCTGGCTGCGCACCATTCCGGCATGACGACGATCCCGCACAAAATCATCCGCGCTTCGGCCGGCACGGGAAAAACCTTCGCGTTGTCCGACCGCATCGTGCGACTGCTCGCACTCGGCGCGGCACCGGAATCCGTGGTGGCGCTCACCTTCACGCGCAAGGCGGCGGCGGAATTCGTCGCAGCGGTATTTCGCAAGCTGGCCGGGGCCGCGCTCGACGAGGAAACCGCGCACAAGCTGGCCGAGCGGTTGAAACTCGGGAAGCGCTCGGCCGGGGATTTCTCCGCGACGCTCGCATCGGTGGTCGCGGCGATGAGCCGGTTGCAATTCGGCACGCTCGACTCGTTTTTCCAGCGGGCGGCATCGGCGATTCCTTTCGAGCTGGGGCTTTCCGGACCAATTCAGATTCTCGACACGACCGCGGCGGAGGAAGCGCGCGTCCATGCGCTGGAGAACCTGCTCCACGAAGGCGTGGACGATTCGCAGCGGCGGGCATTGCTCGATGCATTCCGCGCAGCGACGTGGGGTGCGGAGGAAAAGCAGCTTTTCCCGCGACTGCTCGGTTTCATCGCCGCCGGCCACGATCTTTTTCTCGAGGCGCCGGAACCCGCGCTGTGGGGCGTCGAGCGGACGATCTGGCCCGATAAAAACAGGTGGCTGCCGCCACCGGAGGATATTGCGGAGGACATTGCTGTCGTGCTCGAGTTCGCGGAGGGCGCCGACAAGCGGTTTGGCGGGGCATTGCGGAAATTTGCCGCACAGGCGGCGACGTGGCAGCCGGGGATGGATCTGCCCGATGGCACCGTCGCGACGCAATTGTTCACGCTACTTTCCGGCGACGATGCGAACGGCTCCCTGGAGCTTACTTATTACAACAAGCCGTGCGTGATTTCGGAAAAATGCTCGGCGCATTTTCAGCGCATCGTGCGGCATTGCCTCGGTGCGAGCCTTGCGCAGGCCCTGCGGGCGGCGCAGGGGATGCGGCACTTGATCGCGGGCTACGACCACCACTACGAAAATGCGATCCGTCGCACCGGGCGCCTGGCTTTTGCAGACGTGACGGAGCTGCTGCGGCGTGTCGAGCCGTTCTTGTGGCAGCCGCGGTTGGACAGCCGGCTTTCGCACTGGCTGTTCGACGAGTTTCAGGACACGAGCGTGGCGCAATGGGCGGTGCTGGCCAATCTCGTCGCCGAGGCGCTGCAGGATCCCACGGGGGAACGGAGCGTGTTTTTTGTCGGTGATCCCAAGCAGGCCATCTATCGGTGGCGCGGCGGCGAGCACCGGCTCATGGGCCGCATCGCGAGCGATTACAAAGGCGCGATCGACGTGGAGCCGCTCGACAAATCGTTTCGCTCCGCGCGCGCGGTGATTGATTTCGTGAATCGTTTCGGAACTGCGGCGTTGAATTGCGCAGGCCGGCTGCCGGCTGCCGCGGTGAAGGAATGGGAGGCGGGCTGGAGTCCGCATGCCACGGCTGTGACGGCCGGCGATGGCTGCGTGCGGATTCGCGAGGCAGGCGAGAAGGAGGAACTTTACGATGCGCTGTTGGAAGCGCTGATCGAGGTGGATCCCATCCGACGAGGATTGACCTGCGCAATCCTCACGCGCGGAAACGACGAGGCGGCGGAGATCGCCCATGCGCTGCGCGAGCGGGGATTTTTCGACATCGCAGCCGAGACGGATGTCTCGATCATGGCTGATCAGCCAATGACGCAGGCGCTGCTCGCGTTGATCTCTGCGGCCGCGCATCCCGACGACAAGGCCTCGCGAGGCATCGTCGAGATGTCGCCGGTTTCCCACTGGCTCGCAGCGAGCGGCGGATGGAACGGTGCTCGCAAGGCGGTGCTCGACGGACTCGCGATTCACGGATGCGAGGCGACGCTGCGCGGGATTTTGAGCAGTGTGCCTGACGGTTATCCCGAGGGGAGATTTGGCCGGCTTCGCATCGAGCAGCTTTTCGACATCGCGCGGAAATACGACGCGGGAGACTCCCGCGGGCCGGATGAATTCGTGCGACGCGCTCACGAGACCATCCGCCGCGAAACCGCATCGGCAGGGCGTGTGCAGGTGATGACGATTCACAAGGCAAAGGGTCTGGGTTTCGATTTCGTGCTGCTGCCGATGCGCGCCAACCGCCGCATGGACGCGGTCGAGAGCGATCCGTTGCTGGTGGCGCGAAACGACGGGCAGGCGGTGGAGTGGATTTTGGGCCGACCTCCGGCCACGGTAATCGAGGTGGACGCTGCGCTTTCGAATGCGCAGGAAAAACGGCGCGCCGATGCCGCCTACGAGTCGTTGTGCGTGCTCTACGTGGCGCTGACGCGCGCACGATTTGGACTTTATCTCTTTGTCGGCCCGGCCTCGACGAATGATTCCACGCTCGCGGCGGCGGATCTTGTTCGCCGGGCGATTCCGGGCGGTGAAGTTCCGTGGCAGGATGGGGATGAGCGATGGTTCGAGAAGCCGTTGCGCGAGCCGGAGCCGCAGGCCGCGACGCCAGTGCGAGCGGAATGGAAAAACCTTCCCCCGGCGCGGCAAATGACGGCTATGCTTCCTTCGCAGAGCGGCGGCGGACGGACCGGCTCAACCAAAGCGGCGGAATTCGGCGCGGCGGTGCATGAGGCGTTTGCCGCGATTGAATGGGATGACGCGATGGATAAAGGGCCCGGCGAGTCCGAGGCGCGAAAGATCGTGGAATCGTGCCTTGCGGAGCCGGAGATTGCGGCGTTGTTCATGCGACTTGATGCGAATGCGCGCGTCTGGCGCGAGCGGGCTTTCGACGTGGTTCTCGACGGTCGGTGGGTGAGCGGCGTCTTTGATCGTGTGATCCTTCGTGGCGACGAGGCAACGCTCGTGGAATTCAAAACTGATCGCGGTTCCATTGAGGAGGCGTGCGAGCGCCATGCGTCGCAGATCGAACTTTACCGCGCCGCTCTGGCAAAGCTCACGGGGGCGCGGAAAATTCGGGCGGTGCTGGTGCATACCGCCAGTCGCGCGGCGGTGGAAATTTGATTTCGGAGCGACGGATGCCTCATCGAGGCACCCTACCAGCAGTTGGCAGGGCGGGTTCGATGAACCCGCCGATTTAGAAATAGAACGGGACTCCCAGCTTCTTGAATTCGGCTTTTTGCTCGGTGAGGTATTTGTCGCCGAGTTTTTCGAAACCGCCTTCTTCGCGGAATTTTTTGAGGAAGGCGTTGATCTGGCCGCGGAGGGCGGTGTCGTCCTTGCGGATGCCGATGGCGAGGTCTTCGCGACGGACAGGGTCGAGGATGGCGCGTGTTTTTTCGGGCTGGCGTTTCCAATTCTGGAAGACAGCGACCTGGTCGTAGAGGAAGGCGTCGGCGCGGCCGGAGAGCACCTCGAGCACGGCGCCGGATTCCTTTTCGAGCACGAGGATGCGGGCCTGCTTGAGGTTTGCGCGCGCCCACGATTCGCCGGTGGTGCCGCCGCGGACGGCGAGCGTGCGGCCGGGCTGGTCGAGGTCGGCGGCGGATTGGAGCGTGGAGTTTTTGGCGACGAGGAGGGCGAGACCGATGTGGAAATAGGGATCGGAAAAGGCGATGGACTCGCGGCGGCCGGGCGTATCGGTCATCGAGGAAATGATGACGTCTATGCGATGGGACTGAAGCGCGGGGATGAGGCCGATGAACGGCGTGTTTTCGATGCGCACGGGACGTCCGAGAAATTTGCCGAGGGCGTCGGCCATCTCGACGCTAATGCCGGAGGGGCGGCCGGCGGAGTCAATGGTCTCGAAGGGCGGGTAGCTGAGGTCCATGCCGACGACGAGGGGTTTGTCGGCGGGGGTTTTCGGGCCGCATGCGGCCAGGAAAAGGGCGAGGAGGATCCACGCGTTGCGGGGAAATTTCATGCTGCGGAGGAATTTGAAGGCATGCCTGCAAAGAAAAACGCCCTTCCACGTGTGACCGCGGAAGGGCGTTTTGAGAAGCGGAAAGGTCGGTTAGTTAAGCTGGGTGTAGGTGTAGGCCGGGCCAGACGCGCCGCCGCCGCCGCCGCCGGCCGTGCCAGTCGGGAAGACATTGGTGTTCGTCACGTCGGTGGTGCGCTTGAAGATGCCGCCGCCGCCGCCCTTGTTGAAGACGATGAAGCCCTTGTTGCCGTAAGGCTGTTTGTTGGCGTCCATGGTGCCGTTGGGCGTGACGTTCTGTGTGCACACGAATGGCTGGTCAGACGGTGAAATATCCGAAACCGCGAAGATGGAGAATGCGATGGTATCCGCGGTGAAGTTGGTACCCTGCGGGGACTTGCCAGGAGCGCTGAGCACCTTGCGAAGTTCCTGGCCGGTCATGTAGTTATCTTTCATCAGGGCGTCCGTAAAGCTGGCGATGGATGCCGGCGTCGGGGTGGTGCTGCCCGGGGTGGTTTCCATGGTCCATTCGATGCCGCTGCCACTCTGCTGGGAGTCGAGCGTCATCATCTGGGTGGCCTGCTGAAGGGAGCGGGCGTTGGCGAGGGTTTCCGTCATGTGCGCCTGATCAAGCGCGCGACCGATGTTTGGCACGGCAATCGTGATGAGAATGCCGATGATCGAAATGACAACGAGCAACTCGATCAGTGTGAATGCGTGGTTTTTAGGGGTGAGTTTCATGTCTGGAATGGGTGTGGGACAATTACGCACTCAGGGGCAACCCAGTCAATGGATTTTGCGCGGAATTCTCAGCCGATGTGCTTGAAGGCGGAGACGGAGAGCGGCGGGAGGTCCACCATGATCGACCAGGGCTTGCCCTGCCAGCCGATGGGCTCGGCGTGCTTGCCGCCGTAGTTGCCGACGTTGCTGCCGCCGTAGTTGTCGGCGTCGGTGTTGAGCACCTCTTCATACCAGCCAGGCTCGTTGAGGCCGATGCGGTAGCCGCCGCGGATGACGGGCGTGGCATTGACGACGAATGCGATCTGCGCGCCCTGCCGCGGCTTGCGGATGAAGGCCCAGACGCTGTTGTCGGCGTCGTGAAAATCAATCCACTCGAAGCCGTCGTAGGAGTCGTCCTGCTCGTAGAACGCGGGCTCGTTGACGTAAAGCCAGTTGAGGTGCTGCACGAGGCGGCTCATGCCGGCGTGGGGGTGGTATTGCGTGAGGTGCCAGTCGATGCTGTGCGCGTGGCTCCATTCGGACCACTGAGCGAACTCGATGCCCTGGAAGATCAATTTCTTGCCCGGATGCGCCCACATCCAGCCGAGGAACATGCGGAGGTTCGCGAATTTCTGCCAGTCGTCGCCGGGCATTTTCTTGATCATCGAGCCCTTGCCGTGGACGACTTCGTCGTGGCTGAGCACGAGGATGAAGTGCTCGTGGAAGGCGTAGAGCATCGAGAACGTGATGTCGCCCTGGTGATAGCGGCGGTAGATGGGCTCGAGGGCGATGTATTTGAGCGAGTCGTTCATCCAGCCCATGTTCCATTTGAAGCCGAAGCCGAGGCCGCCGAGATACGTGGGGCGCGAGACGCCGGGGAATGCGGTGGATTCCTCGGCGATCAAATTCACGCCGGGGTGGCGCTCGTAGCAGACTTCGTTGCAGCGCTTGAGGAAATTGATGGCGTCGAGATTCTCGCGGCCGCCGAAGCAATTCGGGATCCACTGGCCGGGCTGGCGCGAGTAGTCGAGGTAGAGCATCGAGGCGACGGCGTCCACGCGCAGGCCGTCGCAGTGGTATTCGTCGAGCCAGAAAAGGGCGTTTCCGATGAGGAAATTGCGGACTTCGTTGCGGCCGTAATTGAAAATGAGCGTGCCCCAATCCATGTGCTCGCCGAGCCGCGGATCTTCGTGCTCGTAGAGGCACGTGCCGTCGTAGCGCGCGAGGCCGTGGGCGTCCTTCGGGAAGTGACCGGGCACCCAGTCGAGGATGACGCCGATGTTTTCCTGGTGGCATTTGTCCACGAACGCGCGGAAGTCGTCGGGATTACCGAAGCGGCTGGTGGGCGCGTAATAATTGACGACCTGGTAGCCCCACGAGCCGTCGAACGGGTGCTCCATCACGGGCATGAGCTCGATGTGCGTGAAGCCCATTTCCTTCACGTAGGGAATGAGGCGCTCGGTGAGTTCGTGGTAGCTGAGCGAGCGCTCGCCGTAGTCGTCGATCTTCTGCCACGAGCCGAGATGCACCTCGTAGATGCTCATTGGCGACTGGTAGGGATTGCGCTCGCGGCGGGCTTTCATCCACGCGTCGTCGGACCACTTGTAGCGGTCGAGATCGAAGACCATGCAGCCGGTCGAAGTGCCGTGCTGCGCGTAGAAGGCGAGGGGATCGGTCTTTAGAAAAACTTCGCCGTGCGGGCCGCGAATCTCGAATTTGTAGTGCGACCCCTCCGGCGCCTCGGGCAGGAAAATTTCCCAGATTCCGGATGGCACCAGCTTTCGCATCGGATGCACGCGACCGTCCCAGTGGTTAAAATCGCCGACGACACTCACGCGTTGCGCATTCGGCGCCCAGACCGAGAAATGCACGCCGCGCACGCCTTCGAGCTCCATCATGTGCGCGCCGATTTTTTTGTAGATGTCGAAATGCGTGCCTTCGTTGAAAAGGTAGATGTCCATCTCGCCGAGCACGGCGGGGAAGGCGTAGGGATCGAGCTGCGTCCATTTGTCGCCGGTGGCGGCAGTGAATTCGCAGCGGTAGCGGAGCGGCGGTTTTTCGTCGCCGAGGTCGGCCTCGTAAAGTCCGATGCCGTCGCGCTTGATGAGTTCGAATTTCCGGCCGAGGCCGCCCTCCTCGACGATCGTCACCGACGCGGCGTCCGGGCGAAAAACACGCGCCACCGTGCGGGCGCCCTCCGTGCGAATGCCGAGCAGCCGGAAGGGATCGCTGTGGCGCGCCTCGATCAGGGGGAAGTAGTCGTCGTCGGGCAACAGCGATGTGTTCACGAGCCCTGTTCTTATCGTCGCCGGGCGTTGATGCCCAACAAATTCCTGCCGCCGCGTCCCGGATTCGGCGCTGACTCGCGCTTCAACGCGCGCGGCGAACGATCATGACGCGCGCCGGTCGCGACGAGCCGCCATCGCCATCAACGGCGCGGACGACGATGCGATTGCGGCCTGGGTTCAGGCGGGCGGTGAACTGCCACGTCGTGGTCCCGGCGGCGGCCCTCGGCGCCTTTCGATTGAGTTGATAATTCACCTGGCGCACCGTGCCGTCGTCGGACGCCGTGCCGCGCACGACCAGTCGCCGATGATTCGTCATGCGGCGGGCGCGGCCCGCGATTTGAACCTCCGGAGCCGCGGAGGTCGTCCGCACCGTGAGGATCGCGCTGACATTTCCGTCCAGGATCGCCTTGAAAAACAGCGTGCCGTCGGCGGTGAACGGCTGCGATGTGGACGAGGTCGATGTGAGTGCGTGCGCCACGCCGTCCACCACGATCACGCGCCCTTCCTCGCCGATCAGTTTCCAGCTTCCGCCCGGATCGCGACGCAGCAGCGCGTTGCGGATATTTCCGTCGTCGTCCTCGAATTGAATCTCCATTGCGAGGCTGCCGTCCATGCCGGCCCCGAACGAGGAGATGCCGCGCGACGAACCGCCCGTGCCGAAAAGCGCCGCGAGCACGCCGCCGGGGAACAGCGATGTGAGCGTGCCATTGCTGAAAGACAACGGAAGCTCGATGTCAACCAGCGCGCCGCCGTTGGCCTGGATCGGGCCGGCAAGCCACCAGCCTCCTGCGGGGCTGGGGAGGACGTAGTTGACCGCGGCGAGTTCGAGGGCGCCGCCCGTGCCGTCGAGCGCGGTGCCCTGGCCGACGGGGAACGCGTACGCGGCGCCATCGCTCACGCCGACGCGGTTCGTCGTCTGCGCGGCGTTGTCGGTGATGCGGGCCCGGTAGGCGTTGTTGCCGCTGGCGTCCATCGTGACGCCGCGAAGCGTCTTGTAGTTCGAGCCGGCCTCGCCGACCACGGCGCCGGGCGCGATGGCGAGCATGTAGACCTGGGGCATGCCCGCGTTCACGATACTCGAGTAAAGTGTGTTGACTTCCGGCACCTGCTGCAGTCTGAGGAGGGAGTAAACGATTGCGTTCGCCTTCAGCGAAACGCCCGGGAAGAGCTCCGTGTCGGCCGTGGCGCTTTGCTGGATGAGATAATTCACGCCGTCCTTGCGATAGATGATGGCGCGATCCGTGTTTGCGTTGACGCCACCGCCGGTCAACCCGACCGACACGACGAAACCGCCAGGATTCAGCGAAAACTGGCGGATCGCGCCGGTGTTCGCGATGGGGTTGGCGATTCGCATGGCGGAGCCGGCGTTCGGTACGCCATTGCTCTCGAGAAGCACGCAGGTGAAGGTCCCGCCCGAATAGCTCCAGAGTCCTTCCTTCGTTCCGGCCAGCGCTATGGAGCTGTCCCCCTTCGCCCAAAAATAGACGGTGCCGCCACCCTGTGCGCGGGCCTCGGCGACGCTCGTGACCGTGTAGGTCTCGCCCGCAAGCTGGCCGGGCAGCGTGTCGCCCTCCTTGACGATCGAGGAAATGACGAACTCGGCGCGCAACTCAGTCTCGACTGCCAGAAACCCCGCCAGTGCCAAAAACCACCTGATAGCCATTTGCCAAGTAATATGGCATAAAGGCGACGGAGTGCAAACCGCCGGAAGATTTTACTCTAGCGTTCGTCGATTGGAACGACTTTTTTGCCGACCTCGGGGCCGATGTATTCGCTGAGCGGGCGGTAGAGGCGGTTGTCGGCGAGCTGCTCGAGCACATGCGCCGTCCAACCCGAAGTGCGCGCGATGGCGAAGATCGGCGTGAACATGTCGGTCGGGATTCCGAGCGAGTAGTAGACCGTGGCGGAGTAGAAATCCACGTTCGCGTTGAGGCCCTTCTTCTCCTTCATGATCGCGGCGATACGCTCGCTCATGTGAATCCATTTCGGCTCGCCGAGTTCGGTGCTGAGCTTGATGGCCATGGTGCGGAGATGCGGCGCGCGCGGGTCGAGCACCTTGTAGACGCGGTGGCCGATGCCCATGATTTTTTTCTTCTGCGCGAGTTGTTCGTCCACCCACTCGTCCACTTTTTCGGGCTCGCCGATTTCCTGGAGCATGTGGATCACGCCTTCGTTCGCGCCGCCGTGCAGCGGGCCCTTGAGTGTGCCGATGGCGGAAGTGATCGCGGAATAAATATCGCTGAGCGTCGCAATGGTGACGCGCGCGGAGAACGTCGAGGCGTTCATGCCGTGGTCGGCGTGCAGCACATAGGCGACGTCGAGTGTGTCGGTCGCGTCCTGCGAAGGCGTCTCGCCGTTGAGCAGATAAAGAAAATGCCCGGCCTCGCTGAGGTCGGCGCGCACGGGCGGCAGGTCGAGGCCCTGGCGCGAACGGTGAAAATACGCCGCGATCACGCCGATCTTCGCCGTGATGCTCACCGCGCGGTGGCGGTTCTTGTCCAGATTGATGTCCTCCGCGAGACTCGAATCGTAAAGACCGAGCATGGAAATCGCGGTGCGCATCACGTCCATCGGGTTCGCCTTTTTCGGCGCGGCCTTGATGAAATCAATCACGCCCTGAGGCAGCTCGCGCTGACTGCGGAGATTTTTCTCGAGTTCCGTGAGCTCCGCGCGACTCGGCAGGTGCCCGTGCCAGAGCAGGTGGACGATTTCCTCGTAGCTGACCTTGCCGGCAAGTTCGTTGATGTCGTAGCCCGCGTAAATCAGCACTCCTTCGGCTCCACGCACATCACTGAGTGCTGTTGAGTTCGCTACGATTCCTTCGAGTCCTTTGGCGATTACGGGCATATGGTTCAGCGTTTGAGGGTTGTCCGGGTTCGGATGCAGCACGTTACATGCTCGCGCCGCGAAATGACTTCATTTCGCGAGACACTTTACACGATCAGCCAACCGGGCAGGTGAACCCTTTTTTCGCACCGGGTTTACTCCGGGGAAATGAAATTCCGCCCTTCCGCCCGCCAGCCGTCCGCGCCCTTCCGCAGGATCACGACGAGCGGCTGGGAATCGTCAAACATCGCGTAGCCCAGATAGACCACCGCCTCGCTGCCTTCGACATGGATTGCCCCAACCATCTTCCAGTCCGCTTTGCCATCCTCGTCCATGATCGATCCCGCCGCCCGCGACCGGCCCGGCTTCAACTCCCTGATCATCTCCCGCCAGAATCCGTCAACAGTCGCCGCGATATTTTCGTCCTTCGCGGCTCCATCCACAAAGATCGGGACACCGTAAACACGCTTCGCGAGATCGGAGTATTTGGAAACCGAAATGTCTTTCCTGGGAGGCGCAACGACGAGGGCCTGGCGGGGCTTGCCCTGTATCTCCCAGTGATGCGGATCCTCCGGAAGCCAGTGCGCCTGGTCATCCGCGACGAGAAATAGCGTGGCAAACGGCACGCGGGTCACTCTCCCGGAAACCGCTTTTCCTTTTCCAAAAGCGAGAACACCGGCGTGCCTGTTTTCCAATGGCGCCTTTTCCGCGCGCGAAAACGGAATATCGAACCATTCAATGCGAGCGACGTCGTCGCCGGTCGCTTTCTTGAAAACCTGCCCGAGATGCGCGTCATCCGGCGTCACCCACTGCGGCGCCGGAAACTGCGCCTTCTCCGGCTCACCCTGCGCGAAGCCTGCGATCAACAACCACGCCAACGAGGTTGCTCCGATCGCCTTCATCGCATTTTGCTTATGCGCCTTTGATCCGCGCGATCAACGTGTCCGCCATTCCGGCCGGCGTCGGCGAGACAGCGATGCCGGCATCCTCGAGCGCGGCGATTTTCGCGGCGGCGGTGCCCTTGCCTCCGCTCACGATGGCTCCGGCGTGGCCCATGCGGCGGCCGGGGGGCGCGGTGGCGCCGGCAATGAACGCGGCGATCGGCTTGCGGCAATTGTCCTTCGCCCACGCGGCGGCTTCCTCCTCGGCGGTGCCGCCGATTTCGCCGATCATGATGATGGACTCGGTCTCGGGGTCGTCGTTGAACATTTTCAGCACGTCGAGGTGCGAGGTGCCGTTCACGGGATCACCGCCGATGCCAACGCACGTGCTCTGGCCGTAGCCGCGCGTGGTCAATTGCCACACGGCCTCGTAGGTGAGCGTGCCGGAACGCGACACGACGCCGACGTTTCCTTTTTTGTGAATGTAGCCGGGCGCGATGCCGATGCGGCAGCCGCCGTGGGAGTTTTCGCCGGTGCCGGGCGTCACGAGACCGGGGCAATTCGGCCCGATGAGCCGTGTCTTCGAACCGCGCATCGCCTGCTTCACCTTCACCATGTCGTTCACGGGAATTCCTTCCGTGATGCACACGACGAGATCGAGCCCCGCGTCCACGCCTTCGAGAATCGCATCCGCAGCGAACGGCGGCGGAACAAACAGGACGGATACCGTGGCGCCCGTGGTCGCGACCGCTTCGGTGACCGTGTCGAAAATCGGCACCTTGTCCGCGAAGAGCTGGCCGCCCTTGCCCGGCGTCACGCCGGCGACGACCTGCGTGCCGTAATCGAGGCTGAGTTGCGCATGCCGCGCGCCGAAGCTGCCGGTGATGCCCTGGACGAGAATTTTGGTTTCGGGTGTGACGAGAATGGACATGGGAAACTAATGACGAATGACCAGTGGCGAATGACTAATGTCCGGCGTTGCGTTTGTGGATGCAGACCGCGCTGCCGTCGGGATCGAGCACCATGGCCATCTGGCAGACCGGCGTTTGCATCGGCTCGATTTTGAAAGTCACTCCTGCGTCGCGCAGGTTCCTGA
>JBOHXO010000533.1:0-5707 GCA_050737475.1 Chthoniobacterales bacterium | reverse complement strand
ACTTCGCCGCGGCCGTGCAGGCGCACGATTTTTGGCATGCCAACGAACGCGCAAAACATGATGACGATGCGTCCGTTCTCGCGCAAATGCGCCGCGGTCTCCGCCCCACTGCCGGTGTAGTCCTGGTAGGCGGCTTCCATTGGTCCGAGCAACCGGAACGCGTCGCCACCCTTGGGCGAGACATTGATATGGCCGCTTGCGGAAAGGGGCGCCGTTGCCACAAAAAAAACATGCTGGCCGGCGATCCATGTGGCGAGATCCGGTTCCACGTTTTCGTGCACTTTGCTCATGGACAGGAGCGGCCATACTCATTCACTGCGGCGAATGGGGCAAGGCGAATGGGTTGTTCGGAGCCGCATCGGGGCGCTCGTTGATTGCAGGGACTGCGTTTGTGAATAAGTATTTTTATAACGACGCATTTGGAACTGGCGTGCCGGCAAAATTGGGCACACGCTTTTCGACGCTACCGTCAACTGAAGGAGAAAAAACCATGCAAGTGACGAATGAAGAAGTGGATCTTGCGATCCCCAACATGCACTCCGGAGCGGATGAATCCCGCGCCGGTCAAATCCTCAAAGGACTGCCGGGCGTAACCGGCGTCCGATTGGTCCAGCGGGGGGCCTGGGTTTCCTATCATCCGCAAACCATTTCGCACTCGCGCATCTGCGACGCGTTGCGGCGATTTGGATTCCGCGCCACGACATTCCAGGACTCCGCCACCGGCGCGACTGGAATGACTTCGGCGTAGTTACAATCGCGCCTTTTGGCTTCGGGCCCGCGCGGCCTGGAGCTCCGGCAGGTGCTTTTCCGCCCAGCGGCAGATTGCCTCGAGCGGTTCGGTGAGACTTTTTCCGAGTGGTGTGAGGGAATACTCGACCATCGGCGGAACGACTGCGTGAATCTTCCGCGTGACCAACCCGTCGCGCTCGAGGCTGCGCAGTGTCTGGGTGAGCATTTTTTGGGAAATGCCGCCGATCTCCCGGCGCAGTTCGCTATGGCGTTTCGTGCCGTCGGCCAGCACGCGGATGATGAGCGCCGTCCACTTGTCCGCGATGCGATCCAGGGCCTCGCGGGAGGCGCAGGAGGAGTTCATCACGGAGGCTTTGGACTTAACCGCAGGCATGGGAACCAAAAGGTGCGTATGGCACTTTAAAGTGGGTAATTGACGACATGGCACCCTAGTCCGATGTTGCGGCCGACGAAAGGCAAAATATGAAGATACCCAAGGCGGCTCAGGGACTCCGGGCCAGGGATTACGACCTGTCGCCGGCGGAGCCGGTGGCGGACGGTGAGTTGTTCGACAGCTACTCGCTCGCGGTGATGAACGCCGTGGAAAAAGTCGCGCCGTCGGTGGTGAACATCGAAGTGCGTCAGACCGTGGCGGATGGACGCCGCTCCGCGGAGACAGGCGGCAGCGGTTCCGGATTCATCATTGCGCGCGACGGATTCATTTTAACGAACAGCCACGTGGTGCACGGCGCGACGAAAATCTTCGCGACGCTTTCCGATGGACGCAGCTACCCGGCGGAATTGATCGGCGACGATCCGGATACCGACCTTGCCGTGATCCGCATTGACGCGCCGGGACTGGCGCACGCGGAACTGGGCGAATCGTCGTCCGTGCGCGTGGGACAGCTCGCCATCGCCATCGGCAATCCCTTCGGCTTCCAGGCCTCGGTGACCGCCGGTGTCGTGAGCGCGCTCGGCCGGTCGCTGCGCGCGCAATCCGGCCGCATGATCGAAAACGTGCTGCAGACCGACGCGGCGTTGAATCCCGGCAACTCGGGCGGTCCGCTCGTGGACTCGCGCGGCAGGGTGATCGGCGTGAACACCGCCATCATTCGCCCCGCGCAGGGCATCTGCTTCGCCACGGCGATTGATACCGCGAAATTCGTGGCGGGGTGGCTGATCAAGGAAGGCCGCTTCCGGCGCGCCTCCATCGGCGTGGGCGGGCAGGATGTGCTGTTGCACCGGCGCGTGGTGACGTTCCACAAGCTGCCGGTCGAGACGGGCGTGCTGGTCGTGTCCGTCGAGGCGGGAAGCCCGGCGCACGAGGCCGGGCTGGAAGTCGGCGACGTGATCGTGGGCTTCAACGAAAATCCGATCTCGAGCATCGCCGACCTGCATCGCATGCTCCTGGGCCGCGAAATCGGCATGTGCTCGACGCTCACCGTTTCGCGTCATACCGAAATCCTCCGCTTGCCTGTGACGCCGCGGGAGTCCATTCAAACTCCCGTGGAAACGGCGGCGCATTAATTTCAACCAATCAAAATCATGAACGAACCCATTCACATCAACGAAACAAGTTTCGAGCAGGCTGTGCTGCAATCGCCCGTGCCGGTGCTCGTGGATTTCTGGGCGCCCTGGTGCGGCCCGTGCAAAATGATCTCGCCGCTGCTCGACGAAATCGCCCGTGAGAACGCGGATACATTGCGCGTGGCGAAGATCAACGTGGACGACAATCCCACGCTCGCGGCGCGCTACGGCGTGAAATCCATCCCGACGCTTCTCGTCTTCGCGGACGGACAGTTGCGGGCCACGCAGACCGGCCTCACGAGCAAGCAGAATCTCCTCTCGTTGCTCGCGACGCCGGCGGCCTGAGCCTTCCTCCCATTCCAGGGAATGATCCGCCTATTGCGCATTCGCAATTGGCGGGGGAATCGCTATCGTCTGGCGCCGATAACTCATGTCAGCAACAACCGATTCCGCAGGAAAACGCAAACTGGCGCTGACAATAGGAGCCCTCGGTGTCGTTTTCGGAGACATCGGCACGAGTCCGCTCTACGCGCTCAAGGAATGCCTGCACCACCGCACTGACACGGCGGCGGTCACCACGCTCGGCATCCTCTCGCTCATTCTCTGGTCGCTCATCGTTGTCGTCTCGATCAAATACATCACGCTCGTGCTGCGTGCCGACAACCACGGCGAGGGCGGCATCCTTGCATTGTTGAACCTTGCCTTTCCGGCGAACCTTTCCGCCATCGCCCCGACGAAGGCGGTGCTGCTCATGGGCGCGGTGGGCGTGTTCGGTGCGGCACTGCTATATGGCGACGGCGTGATCACGCCGGCCATCTCGGTCGTCTCGGCCGTGGAGGGCCTGAAGGTCTTTTCGCCCGCGCTCGACTCCATCGTGCTGCCGGTTTCGGTTTGCATTCTCGTCGGGCTTTTCTCGGTGCAGCGGTTCGGCACCGACGTGATCGGAAAAGCATTCGGCCCAATCATCATGTTCTGGTTCCTGGTGATCGGCGCGCTGGGTGCGATCGAGGTCGTCCGCCATCCCGTGGTGCTGCAGGCGTTCTATCCGGTCTATGGGTTTGAATATCTTGCACACTATCCCGGCGAGGCGATGGTCGTCCTCGGCAGCGTGATGCTGGCCGTGACAGGTGCGGAGACGATGTATGCGGACATGGGGCATTTCGGGCGCATCCCGATCCGCACGGCATGGAATTATCTCGTGATGCCCGCCCTGATGCTGAACTACCTCGGCCAGGGCGCGCTGGTGCTCTCGTCCGCCGCACCGGAGAAAATAGACAATCCGTTTTTCATGCTTGCGCCGGAATGGGGCCGGCTGCCGCTCGTGCTGCTGGCGACCGTCGCCTCGGTGATCGCCTCGCAGGGCATTATCTCGGGCGCGTTTTCGCTCACGACGGCGGCGATCCAGATGGGCTACCTGCCGCGTCTGCAGATTTCGCACACGAGCGACGAGACATCGGGTCGCATTTACGTCCCGTTGATTAATTTTCTACTCGCCGTCGCCTGCATCCTGCTCGTTTTGAGTTTCCGGACCAGTTCCGCGCTCGCCGCCGCATATGGCATTGCGGTGACCATGACGATGATGGCGACCACATGTTTGTTCTTCATCGTCACGCAGCGAAAATGGGGCTGGAGCCGCCCCTTGGCCATCGCGGTCTGCTCGGTCTTTGCAATCATCGAGCTCGCGTTCTTCGCGTCGAACGTCCTCAAAATTCCTCACGGAGGCTGGCTGCCACTCTGCATCGGAGCGTTGGTTTTCTATTTGATGACAACCTGGAAAATGGGCCGCACCTACATCCGCACGCACATCGGCGACGCGCTGACATTGCCGTGCTTCGTGGACTCCATCGCGATGTCCGGCGTGCTCGACGCGAGCCTCAGTCCCCATCGCGTGAAGGGCACCGCCATTTTCCTGGCGTCCACTTCCGACATCACCCCGCACTCGCTTTCCTACAACCTCACGCACAATCACATTCTGCACGATCGCAACATCATCCTCACCATCTCGCCGGCGCGCGTGCCCGTGGTGCCCGACGAGGAAAAACTCGCGATTGTCGAGCTGCCCGAGGGCTTTTACCAATTCAACGCGCGCTTCGGATTCATGGAGGTGCCCACGATTCAGGATGTCGTCGCGCAGGCTGCAAAAAAGGGCATGGAGATAGACATCGAGCGCAGCACATTTTTCCTCGGCCGCGAAACGCTCGTGCGAACGAACAAGGGCCTGCCGCGATGGCGCGAATCAGCGTTCATCCTGATGTCGAAGAACGCTCAGAACGCGGCGCAGTTTTTCCGGCTGCCGAGCAGCCGCACGATCGAGATTGGCAAGCAGGTCGAGATTTGAAATGGCGTTCGATCTCCGGACGAAAGAAAATCGAACAAGGCATATGACTGGACTCGAAAACAAAATCGCATTGGTCACCGGCAGCAGCCGCGGCCTGGGCCGCAACATCGCATTGAAACTCGCGAGCAGCGGCGTGGATGTGATTGTCACCTATCGGCAGAAAAAACAGGAGGGCGGGGAGGTCGCCGCGGAAATCGAAAAACTCGGGCGCAAGTCTGCGGCGCTGCAACTCGACGTGGCGGACACCTCGCAGTTCGCCGGCTTTCGCGACGCGCTGTCGCAGGCGCTTGAAACAAAGTGGCAGCGCAAAAACCTCGATTTTCTCATCAACAATGCGGGCATTGATATCGCCGCGCCTTTCGCGGAAACGACCGAGGAAAATTTCGACCGGCTCTACAACGTGCATTTCAAGGGCGTGTATTTTCTCACGCAGAAATTGCTGCCCGTGATCGCGGACGGCGGTGCAATCGTGAACACCTCGACGGGCCTCGCGCGCTTTTCGATCCCTGGTTACTCGGCCTATGCGGCGATGAAGGGCGCAATCGAAGTTTTCACGCGCTACCTCGCGAAGGAGCTTGGTCCGCGCCGCATTCGCGCGAACGCAATCGCCCCGGGAATCATCGAGACGGACTTTACGAAGGAAACGCTCAGTCATTCGGGCAGGCGCGAATTCCTATCCTCCCAAATCGCGCTCGGCCGCATTGGTGTGCCCGATGATATCGGCGGCGTGGTGGTGTTCCTGTGCTCCGAGGAAGGCCGCTGGGTCAACGCGCAGAGACTCGAGGCGTCAGGCGGGATGTTTCTGTAGCCACAAGGCACCGAAGCATTGCCAGTGCGTCCGTCAGCGTGTAGCCACAATTCATGCGCGCGGCTGTAACGGGGCTTGTCCTCGCCGCTATATGGAGTCCGTTGTGCTCCGGGGCGCTGCCGGCGTTCGACCACATCGTGGTTGTGATTGAGGAAAACCACAGGGATACGGACATCATAGGGAGCGTCGAGGCGCCTTACATCAACGCACTCGCTTTGCACGGCGCGTTGTTTACGAACTCATTTGCGATCGAGCATCCGAGTCAGCCGAACTATCTCGATTTATTCTCGGGCTCGAACCAGGGC
>JBOHXO010000532.1:0-3411 GCA_050737475.1 Chthoniobacterales bacterium | reverse complement strand
CAACTCCACGCGCCGCGCCCCGGCCGCGCGAAACTTTGCGACATCCTCCTCGCGCTTCACCAAATGGAGATCGAACTCCGGAATGCAACGTCTGAACAGCAGCCAGAAGTGTTCATCAGCCCGGGCTCCGAATGGATTGTCGTCCTGAAAGCAAACGAACCGCGTGCCCCCCCAGCGGGCTCGCAACTCTCGAATCGTCCCTGGCAAAACCAGGCGCGGCCACTCCACCCAGCAAATGTCGGGCCGGGGAAGAGTTGCGCACTGCGACAGCAGTTCGTGATTGAATGCGCGTAGCAACCCAGGAAACGCGGGGCGTCCAAACAGACGCGCGAACCTTGCGTGCAATGGTCCGCTCGTCGGAAGACTGCCGTAGTCGATTTTGCCGGCAATTTCCGCGCCCTGTTCGCGTGCGGCGGCGAGGCGTTGCGCGCCGGATTTCCACATCCCATTCAGGTCCCCGATGAAAACAACCCGGGGCGGCATCGCCATGCTCATGGCTGCGGCAGTTTCCAATCGCATTGACGGACAATTTCGGCCGCCCAGCCTTCCTCCGTCGGCAGATGCGGAAATTCCTCGATGGACGGCGGCGACGTGAGAATGCGGCGCACGGCATGCACGAAAGCATTTGCGTAATCCTGCGGCCCGCCGCTCACGATCTCCGCCCACGGATTATGGTCGAATATTTCGCTCACGCCCGAGTCGGAATGCATGAGAACGGGAACGCGCCGATAAAGAGCCTCCAGCGCGGGAAGGCCATATCCCTGGATCGCCGGCATCACGAACAAGTGCGCCCTGCGATAACATTCCTCCAATTCCTGCGCCGAGACGAACCCGCGAAATTTCACGAAGTCGGACAATCCAAGCCGCTCGGCCAGCAGCTTCAACCCGGCTTCCTCCGGCCCCTCGCCGACGATTTCAAGGATTGGTCGGAATCCCGCCGGCCAGCCTTCCTCACCGCGAAGCTTCGCCAATCCCTCCAGCACCCAATCGAGCCGTTTGCTTTTCGTAACCCTGCAGACGGAAAGAATGCCAAATGCTCCATCGCTCGCCGGCTTGGGCGCGAGCTCACCCGCGGGAGGCACACCTCCCTGGAGAATGATGTCGCTGCTCACCCCATACAAATCATGAAGCTCCGCCGCATTTCTCCGGCTCATCGTGAGAACCTTCCGGGCCCGCCGCGTGCCGCGCCGCGTCAGGAAATGTGCCAGCTTTTCCCGCACGGTCCGCTTGATTCGCGCAAGGGGATGATTCGAAACATTGCCTCCGCTCAGCAGGCTCGGCGGATCGGTAAAGTGCAGGACATGCGGACCGGGGTCCGCGATTCCCGCGTTGAATCCACCTTTGATTCCAAAAAAGAGCGGAAGGCCGTCGCTCTCGGCCGCATGGGCCTTAAGATAACGCGCGAGCCGTGTGGCTTTGGTCCACTGGTTGTTCGTCCTCCCCAGTTCAACGACATCCATGGTGCCCTGCGACATTTTGGCCATGCCGATTTCGTCAAAATAGCAGACAAGCTGAACCCTGCCGCCACGATCCGCCACGTAATGCGCCAGCGCGATGATGTTGCGCTCGATCCCCCCGTATCCGCCCTGGATCAGGTAGGGAAAAAAAACAAATTGAGTTCGTCCGGCCATGCGTTCCATCAATGATTTTGCGTCGCTGCGTCGCACAGCTTTTTCACGGAGCGATCCAGGACCTCGTTCACCTCCCTGGCGGCATCATCCATCGTCACCCGCGAATCCGAGAGGCACGCTAGCCGGGCTCCAGGCGCCACGAATTCCGCCGGATACGGTGCCCACGCCGCGTTCCTTGGATCCTGCGCGACATCCCGCCGCACGCGGCTCTGCGCATGGCGCGCGCGAATTTTGAGAGACATATCCTCCGACATTTTTGTGACCAGGTCGTCAATCAAATCCCTGTTGCAGTATGCCAGCGCGGATATTTCCTTCCGGACGGCGGCGACGAGGTTGCGAAGCGGCATCCATTGAGGGCCCGGCTTCGGAGCCGCGACCGTTCGTATGCGCGCCTCCAGCCCCAGTTGTTTCGCATAATAGCGATGAATATCGCTCCACGACCACGCGGGATTGGAAACCAGCGTGTAAGTGCCCTGCGCGACGTTTCCCCGCACGATCTGCTCCACTGCTTCCGCGATACTGAACACAAACACCGTATTCGACGGCCCCTCGGTCACCGTCACTTCGGCATCCCGCATTTGCCTCAGCATCATCCGGCTTACCGCCTGCATCACTCCATGGACCTGCGCCAGACGCAGGATGGTCACGCTTTTTCCATGCCGTTGCCCAAGTCGAAGGGCGCTCTTCTCGGCATAGCTTTTGATCGTTCCGTATCGCCGATAAAATGGCTCCTCGGGCGCAAGCCGGTAAACCGACATCGTGCTCATGTAGATGTAATGCCGCATCGCACTGGCGCCGGCCATGATGGCGCCCTGCATCCGATCAATAATGCCCTGCATTTGAGGCATGGTTCCCTTGGGGAGTGCGAAATCGAGCACGACCTCGCAATCGCCCACCAATTGTCCCGCCTGTTCCGGCGTCTCAATGGAGCCATGCCGGCATTCCACCCCGCAGCATCGCAACAGGCTGGAGCCGTGCACCGACCGGCTGATCGCCACGACCTCGATGTCGGGAATCCTGCTTAGAAACAAACAAATCTCGGAGCCGACCTGGCCGTTTGCGCCGATGACGCCGATGCGTGTCTTCGCCATACTTAGTTATTGTTTTTTTCCGCGGCGGCGTAGACCTGTTCAACGATCCGCGTCGTCAATACCGCCCCTTCGGCGGAGGCCGATGAGGGGCGGCCTTTTCGAATACCGCCGATAAATTCACTCCAGAAAGCGTAAAATATCTGGTCGCTCGTCCGCGGATGGAGGTCGCTGCTGTCCCTTAGTATGAAGCCCGCCCGGCTCCCATGCCGCGATACACTTAGCTCCGGCTCGCCAAAAATGGAGAACGAAACGCTGGCGTGTTCAAAATGGAGAATGATGCGCTCGCTGGTATTGACCAGGTTACTGACCACAAAGGAAAATTCGACCCGGTCCATCTCGCCGGTGGTCACCTCGACCGTGGCTTCCGTGTGGATGTCCATGCCGTGATCCAGCACCGTCCTCGACCCGGTCACCCGCGCATCCGTGGCTCCGCACAGGAACAGGACGGCATCCACATTATGCACGCCAACCTCGGCGAGAATGCCGCCACCGGCCAGTTTCGGATCGGTCGCGTAGGTTCCGCCTCCCAAAATGCGCCCCCTGCAGCCAAAGCCCATTTCCGCTTTCCTAAGTTTGCCAAAGATTCCCTCCCGGGTGATTTCGGCTGCGACACGCACCATCCCGCAGGCGCGGCGTTGAAATCCGCAACCCACCCGGCCACTTCCCAATACCGCGCAGCGCTCGATATG
>JBOHXO010000531.1:0-11909 GCA_050737475.1 Chthoniobacterales bacterium | reverse complement strand
CACGTTCACGTATCCGCTGCTCGACGCGGCGCGGCATGTCTGCTTCCTCGTGAACAGCGCGGGCAAGGACGCGATCCTCGACGAGGTGTTCAGCGGCAAGTCCGATTACCCGTGCGCCGCGGTGAGTCCCACCGACGGCAGGCTCACCTGGCTGCTCGGCGCGTAAGCGAGACGGTCGTTTTCATGAAGACTCTCCTCCTCACGAATGAATATCCGCCGCATATCTACGGCGGCGCCGGCGTGCATGTCGAATATCTCAGCCGCGGGCTGGCGCGATTCATGGATGTCGAGGTGCGTGCGTTTGGTGAGCAGGACGTCCCGGATGCGAATCCGAAAGTGAAGGGATTTCCGGTCAACACGAACGCATACACATGCCCGAAGCCGTTGCATTCCGTGTTTGGCGCGTTGCAGCGCGGCGTGAGTTTCAACACGACGGACATTGATGCCGACGTGGTGCATTGCCATACGTGGTATGCGCACTTTGGGGGAATCCTTGCGAAGTTGAACTATGGCATTCCGCTCGTGATTACGGTGCATTCGCTCGAGCCATTGCGTCCGTGGAAGCGCGAGCAACTTGGTAACGGCTACGATTTTTCCTGCTGGGTCGAGAAGACGGCCATGGAAATGGCGGATGCGGTGATTGCGGTGTCGAAGGGCACGAAGGACGACATCCTGCGACTGTTCGACATTCCCGAGGAGCGCGTGCCGATCATCTACAACGGTATTGACCTCGACGAATACCGCGCGACGGAATCGCATGCCCAGCTCGATGCGCACGGCGTGGACGTTTCGAAGCCCTACATCCTTTTCGTGGGCCGCATCGCGCGGCAAAAGGGAATTATTCATCTCGTCAATGCGATCAAGTATCTCGACCCGGGATTCCAGGTCGTGCTCTGCGCCGGCGCGCCGGACACACCGGAAATCGCGGAGGAAATGAAGACCGCCGTCGCCGCGGCGCAGCAGGTGCGCGAGGGCGTGATCTGGATCGAGCAGATGGTGGATGTGAAGGCGAAGATCGAATTCTACAGCCACGCGGCGGCGTTCGTTTGC
Organism: Chthoniobacterales bacterium; assembly: GCA_050737475.1. Classification (GTDB taxonomy): domain Bacteria; phylum Verrucomicrobiota; class Verrucomicrobiia; order Chthoniobacterales; family JAATET01; genus JAATET01. The sequence continues at coordinate 10,859 of JBOHXO010000531.1, read as the reverse complement.
CCTTCGATCTACGAGCCATTTGGCATCATCAATCTCGAGGCGATGGCGTGCGAGACGCCGGTCGTCGCAAGCGCGGTGGGCGGCATCAAGGAAGTCGTCGTCAGCGGTGAAACCGGACTGCTCGTGCCGATTGACCAGATGACGGAAAGTCCGTTCGAACCGAACGATCCCGACAAATTTTCGCGCGATCTGGCGGCCGCGGTGAACGTGCTGATGGCCGATCCGGCGAAGCGGGAGGCATTCGGGAAGGCGGGTCGCAGGCGGGCCGAGGAGATGTTCGGCTGGGACGCGATCGCAAAGAAAACAGTCGAGCTCTACGAGTCGCTGGTGAAATGAGATCACGCGAAGGCGCGAAGCCGCGAAAGCGGACAGTGTTTATTTCTTCGCGTCTTTGCGTCCTCGCGTGAGAACCTGACTCTCATGAAGTTTGTTGATCAGATCCGCGTTCACGCCCTCGCAGGCGATGGCGGCAAGGGGTGCGTGAGTTTTCGGCGCGAGAAATTTGTGCCGCGCGGCGGCCCGAATGGCGGCGACGGCGGCGATGGCGGGGACATTGTTCTGATCGCAGATGTCCACACGGACAACCTGGTCTCGCTTTTCTTCGAGCCGATCATTCGCGCGGAGAAGGGGGGCTTCGGGCAGGGGAAGGACAAGCATGGAAAATCCGCGCCGCTCCGCTACGTCAAGGTGCCCGTCGGCACGCTCGTTTACAGGCTGCCCGAGGCGATGACGCCGAAGCCGCACAATCCCGAGGATTTCGACGAGACGCCGAAGGAAAAGCCGCAGGTGAATCCCGAGGATTGCGAAATGATGGCGGACCTCACGGAGGCCGGGCAGGAGTTCGTGCTTTGCAAGGGCGGCAAGGGCGGCAAGGGCAACACGCATTTCAAGAGCTCGAAAAACCGCGCGCCGCGGCAATTCACGCCGGGCGAGGAAGGCGAGGAAGGCTGGTTCCTGCTGGAGTTGCGGACGATTGCGTTCGCCGGGCTCGTCGGTTTTCCCAACGCCGGAAAATCCACGCTGCTCGGAAAACTTTCCTCCGCACACCCGAAGGTTGCATCGTATCCCTTCACGACGCTCAACCCCGTCGTCGGCGTGGTCGAGTATGATGATTTCCAGCGGCTGACGGTCGCCGATATTCCCGGGCTCATCGAGGGCGCGAGCGAGAACAAGGGGCTCGGTCACGAGTTTTTGCGGCACATTGTGCGCTGCAAGTTGCTGCTCTTCGTCGTGGACATGGCGGGCAGCGAGGGACGCGATCCGCTCGAGGATTTCAAGACGCTGCGCAAGGAACTCGACCTCTACGATCCGACGCTCAGCTCGCGACCGTGGGCGGTGGTTGCGAACAAAATGGACCTCGAACCCGCGGCGGAAAACCTCAAGCGATTCAAGCGCTCCGTGCGCAAGGCGCCGATCATTCCGATCTCCGCGGACAAGGACGAGGGCGTTGCAAAGGTGCGGGAATTCCTGCGGGAGGAATTGCTCAAGTAGCGCGAAACCTCTTGCGATTTTCAGAGATTCCCTAAAATACCGCGAGTTGACTTCCCCCCGATGCACATGACGTAGCCCGACATTTCTCAATTCGCTGGCGCTGGCCAGTTGGAACCCCGGCCCCCCGTTCCCGACTGCCAACAAATACCGATGAAAAAAGAAATTCTGGCTGCATTCGTGGCGGCGATGTTCACCGTCCCGCATCCCGCATCCGCTCAATCTCCGTCATCGGACGGCACGGCCTCGACGACGGCGGATTCTTCCGCAGAAATCACCACGATGGAGCCGGTGGTCGTCTCCGCCGAGGTTTCGCCGGCGCAGGCGGGCGTGAAAAAAGAAGAGGCATTTCAGCAGCTCAACCTCAGCCTCGGCACGAGCGCTTACACGCTCACCAACACGCAGATTCGCTCGATGGCGCAGGGCGAGAACACGAGCATCAACAACATCCTCACGCGCACGCCCGGCGTTTCGACGGACACCTATGGCGCGATTCATTTTCGCAACGAGGATCCGTTTTACCGCACTTACATCAATGGTGTGCTGCTTCCGAAAGGGATCACCGGTTTCGGGCAGAGCATTGACCCGCGCTTCATCGAGAGCATGACGACGATCGTCGGCGCCGTGCCTGCGTATTACCCAGATGGAAATTACGGCATTATTGATATCAAGACGAAGACCGGGGAGAACGCGAAGGGAGGCAGCCTCGGTTTCTACGGCGGCAGCTACAGCACGTATCAGCCGAGTTTTTCGTATGGGAATTCCGCGGGCCCGGTGGATTTCTTTTTCACCGGAAGCTGGCTTCACAACGCCATCGGGCTCGAGAATCCGACGTCGAGCCATTACCCGATTCACGACACCACGGATCAATTCAGCGGCTTCGGCATCATCACGTTGAACCTGCCAAACGATGCAAAGCTCAGCCTGCTCGGCAGCGCGAATTATCAGAATTTCGAAATTCCGAACACGCCGGGACAGGTGTCGGATTTCCAATTCGTGAATCCCAGCCAGTTCTACAAAAACTCGGTGAACCTCGATGAGAATCAGAACGAGCAATCGTATTTTGGAATCCTGAGCTACCAGCAGACGATCGGGGATTTGTCGCTGCAGGTTTCGAACACGAGCCGCTACAGCCGGGTGCTGTTCAATCCCGACGCGCAAGGCACGCTTTATTACAACGGCGTCGCCGCGAGCATTTTCCAGGAGGTGTTCACGAACGACACCGCGATTGATCTCGTTTACCAGCTCGGCGATTACCACACGCTGCGCGGCGGCGTGCTTTTCCAATGGGGCAAGGTGGGCGAGCAGGACAGCATCGTGGCGTTCCCGGTCGAGGGTGATGACGATGCGGAGGGTGCGCCGATTCTCGATGAGCCGAACCCGCCCTACAACACGGACCAATCGAAGTGGACGACGAGCATCGCGGTTTACCTCCAGGACGAATGGAAGATCACGCCGCAGGTCACGCTCAACTACGGCGTGCGCTTCGAGCAGGTGGACGCCTACGTGAGCGAGTTCCAGTTCAGCCCGCGAGTGAACCTCGTGTATCAGCCGGTGAAGCAGGTCGCCATTCACGCCGGCTACGCGCGTTATTTCGCGCCGCCGCCGCTGCAGAGCGTTTCGCCCGCGACGATCAATGCCTTCGCCGGGACGACGAATGCGCCGGACAATTTCATCAACGATCCGGTGAAGTCGGAACGGTCCGATTATTTCGACGTCGGCGTGAATTACATGCCGGTGGAGGGCCTCGCGATCGGCGTGGACGGCTATTACAAGATCGCGGCGGACCAGGTGGACGACGGCGAATTCGGCGAGGCGAACATCGGGTCGCCCTACAACTATGCCCACGGCTACATGTATGGCATTGATATCTCGGCGAGCTACGTGAATGGCGGCTTCTCGTCGTTCATCAATTTTTCCGCCTCGGACGGTTGGGCGACGGGCATCACATCGAGCCAGTTCGAATTCGAGAACGACGAGCTCGCCTACATCAACGGCAACTACGTGCGCTTCGACCAGACGCAGCTGTTCGTCGGCTCCGCAGGCATGGCCTACACATGGAATAATTTCACGATCCACACCGACATGATTTATCAGAATGGCATTCGTTCCGATCCCGTGAACCAAGGCAAGCTGCCGGCCTACTTCGTGTGGAACGCGGGACTCGAATACGTGATCCAGCGCGTCGGCCCCGGCGATGTGCACCTGCGCTTCGACGTGCTCAATCTGCTCGACTCGAGCTACCTGATCAACAGCGGCACGGGCATCGGCGAAGGCGCGGTGAAATACGGAAATCGCATCGGATTCTACGGCGGGATTTCCTACGAGTGGTAGCCGCGGGTGATCGCCTCTCCATTATACGCGATGGTGTAACGGTAATACAGATTCAGTGGCAAAGCCGGGGGATAATTCGAGCCCCCGGTTCTGATCCCCCATAGTCCGTGATCAACCGGGCAATTGAAAAATTATCATCCTTGAATCTTGACAGTATACAAGTAACAACTATACATGAAACGGTAATACCGAGCATCCATGAATACATTGAAAACGATGACAAGAGGTAGAGCCGGCATTTGCAAGATGGCACGCGGAATCGTTTGGGGAGCGCTCGTTGTCCTACCCCACGTGAGTCCGCTTTTTGCGCAAGATGCTTCGCGGTCCGCGATGACGCTCGAAGATGAAGCGAACGATGGTGATTTTAAAAAGGACGAGATCAATCCCTCTTTCGACATGCTCCAAATTCAATTGGAACGCGTCGGCGACCAAACCCTGCGCATGGTTTTCCACTCAGGAGCCCCAATCTCCACCAAGGCGGAAAATTCCGGGTGGTATGCCTGTTACTTCGACCTGGATAACGATCCGACAACTGGCGAGGAATACCTGGAACTCGGCTATGATGTCGCAATCGGAGTCGAGGCGCATGGTGGCAAATGGCAAGGAACCGCCGTTGCAACACGGGAAATCGGAAAGCCCCTGCAATTTAAATTGGGTGAGCCCAAAATCGAAGGCTCAACCATTTCCCTGGACATAACTTCCGATGCCTTCCTGAAATATCCCAATCCGCGATTCATTGCGGTGTCGAGTCGAGATGGCGCATTCCTGGATCGAGCGCCCAACTCCGGCTACACTGCGATGGAAGTCTTTCCGATTGGGAAAAACGCAGACGCCCGTGCGGTGGCAAATGCGAACAAGGAATCTTTTATCTTTTCGGCGGAGGGTGGTCACTACGATCGCCACCTCACGAAGATTCCGCCCGGAGTGACGTCTGCTCAAGTAAGCCTCACTTTCGTGGAAGGCTATTTCGATGCCCGGTGGCTTTCGGCCACGGGATTCGGACTGGGCCTCACGAAAACCCCCGACAAACGGGAGTTCTTCGCCCGGCTTTCCCGCCCCAAGTCGTCAGGAGGGAGTCAGCTTAAAATTTCCGGTGAGCTTGGGGAAACCGATGGCAGTCTGAATACGCCGCTCGATCCGGGCACGAAGAGTATTTGGGAAGCGGATTGGAAAAGCGGCCACCTTGTTGTTCGTCTCAATGGCAAGGAGATCGTTCAAGGCGACATCCGTTCCACTCCGGAGATTCTGCATCTCTCCGTATCCGGAGCGAAGGTCAATGTGGAAGAGATCGAGTTTAAGTAGCGGCCGCGATCATGCGCCCTCAAAAGATTGTAGCCAGTATGCTGACATTGCTTGCGCTAGGCGGGTGCGGACGCCATTCGAACCCAGGTTCTTCGCCGTTTCCGGAGCGGTCGGAAGACCATCCCTACTTCCTGAATCTTTCCGGCATCCGAGGCGCCGATTTGAGCGCGCAGAGCAATCTCGAACGAGCAAGGGACCTCACCGGGATTGATTTCAACATGGTCTTATTGCCGTCCATTCCGAACACCTACAGTGTTGAAGAATATGCCGTTGCATTGGTCGACGCGTGGCAAATCGGCCGAAAAGGCCATGGCAAGGGAGTGCTGTTTTTATTTGTGGAGGATCAACACTCGCTAAAAATCGAGGTGTCCTACGAGTTGGAATCGCTTTTCACCGATGGATTCTGCAACTCGTTTCAAGAACAGATCAGGTTGTATTTCGCGAGCCGCCAGTTTGGCGATGTCGTCTGCAACTTGATCAATACGATGGTCAGCCGGTATCAGCGGTCCGAAGAGGGCGAAGGGGTGAGCGGCGAGGACGATTTGCCCGAAACGATCGACGAGGGTCAGGCTTCACGGGTCGAAGCGGCCTTTCTTTCCGGAGGAGCGGGTGTTGTTCGCAGCGATTATTTTTACGATCGGGACAAGAAGCTCGCAAAGGTGCTCCTGATTGATCGCGCGGTGGCCGACCGATTTCGATCCTCGAAAGACCCGGACGAAACAATCCAGCGTTACCTGCTTTCGCTCAAGGAGGGCATTAATTACCCCTTCCTCGATGTGCTGCTTGAAGGCAGCCAATACATGCGCATCGAATATCCGCAAAGTCCACAATCGCTGCGGAAACTCCATGCCGATTACCAGCGATATATGCCTTATCGCTTAAAGGTGGCTGGAAACGTCGCCGTAGGCCGGTTTCGAAACGGTGCAGCGGTCTACCCACTTCTTTTACGCCGCGATCCCGATGGATACTGGCGACTGGACGTGACAAAGGCGTGGGCATTCATGGGGGCGTCTTACGACATGAAATCCTGGCGCATGGACGTCACGGACAACCCCTGGATGTTTGCTTATCCGGACTACAGCTACGCGCCGAATTTGTTCCCGCTCCCACCGCTTCCTTCATTCCCGCTGAACCTGGAAGCGAAAATCCATGCACTGGAAAAAGCGATCAAGGATTCGCCATCAAATGCGTCGAACTACTTCGCCCTAGCAGATTTGCTCTTCTGGGAATGCTATTGGATTGGCAGCGCCATCGAGCTTGTTGAACGAGGCCTGGAGTTGGAACCGGACAACCTGACCTACCATTGGCTCGCGATCGAAATGAGGGGCCGCTACCCGCTGCTGGATGGCATTCCGGCTCATTACGAAGCGATTCTCAAATACGATCCAGACAACAAGGCCGCCCTATGGGGCTACAGCTCGTTCTGCAAAACCTTCCTCAAAGACGAAAAGCGGGCAGCAGCTTTGCGGAAACGCTACGACCAGTTGCAATAGAGTGGACCGAAATCGCCGCTGCATCATCACCTATACAGGAAGCATTGATACTAATGGACCGCACAGATCTTAAGTCCTGGGAGATTCAAGTGAGAAAGGGACTCATCGAATTTACGACTTTGCAGATTGTCGCCGAACATGAGGGTCACGGTTACGAAATCGTGCAGAGGATGCGCCAGCTCCCGGGATTTGAAGTCACTGAGAGCGCAGTCTACCCGATCCTAAGCCGCTTTCGGAGCGAAGGTGCTCTCGAAGTTCGCTCCACTCCGTCGAGCAGCGGACCTCCAAAAAATATTTATCGGATTACCGCGTTGGGCCGCACCCGGCTTCGTGCCATGAGGGCATTTTTGAGACGTCTTATGGAATCGCTAACGCCAATGACCGAACCCAATCCCCGCAACAATCCATGAACTACGACCCCAAAACACACCCCGCATTTTCCGACTATCTCGAAGCGGTCGAGCAGTCCCTTCTTTCTGCGGGAGCGCCTTCAAGCAACCGCCAGGAGATCCGGGAAAACTTGATTGCCCAATTCGAAAATGCGCTTTCCGATTCCGAGAGATTAAATGAGGACGAATATGTCAGGTCACTGGACGATCCCAAAACGTTTGCGAAGGACTGGGAAGTTGAAGAAACGGGGTTCTCCGAGGAGCCTCCCAAGACCGGCTTTCCCCGATCCAAAGTTATTGCGATCACCGGTGCGATTGTTGCCGGTGTTGTCCTTTTGCTGGCGATCAGTCTCGCAACATACCTGATCCGGCTGCGAAACGAAATCGTGGTTGCGAGAACGTTTATCAAAGCCTCATGGGCGCAGGTGGAAACGGTTCTTCAACGTCGCTATGATCTGATTCCCAATCTCGTAGATACCACGAAGGGATTCGCGAAGCAGGAGCGAACGGTTTTGGAGGAAGTGGTGCGGCTGAGAAGCCAATGGGGGCAAGCGAAAACCCCCGAAGAGCAACGCGAAACTGCGTCCCAGCTTGAGGGCAGTTTGATGAAGGTTGTCGCTCTTTCAGAACAATATCCGAACCTGGCATCGAACGAGCAATTTATGAATCTCCAGTTCCAGCTGGAAGGCACCGAAAATCGCATTGCAGTGGCCCGCAATCGCTACAACGACGCGCTCCGGAGTTACAACGCTCTTGTCCAGCAATTCCCCGCCATGATCTTCGGCTACGGCTTGGACGAGGATTTTTTTGAATCTGATGCGGGCGCCAAAAGCGCGCCAAAAACAGGGTTCTAAAATTGGCTTGAAAGGAGGCGGTTCCGTTTCTGCGGGGCAAGAGACGCACCCCTCCCGATTGCACCGATAACCCTGCGACGCCAACGGGCGCGGGTCTGGAGTTGATGCCGGTTTGAGGAAAGTCGTATCGTCGAGGTGCACTTCGCCACATGATTCTTCACTTCTTCCTCAAGGGCGGCCCGGTGATGTGGCCGATTCTGATCCTCTCGATCCTGACGGTGGCCGTTGTCCTCGAGCGGATCGTCTTCCTCATCCGGCAGCAGGGCCGCAGCGACCAGGCGGCGGTGCGAAAAATTTTCGACCTTGTCGAGCACGGCCGCTACGACGAGGCGATTCAAGCGGGTCGCGGCACCCGCGACATGCTCGCGCTCACGCTTGCCTCCGGGCTGGAGCATCGCGACACCTCGCTGAGCGAGGCGTTGGTCGAGGGCGCCAGCACGGAGCTCGATCAATACAACCGCGGCCTCGTGATGCTCGACACGGCCGTCACGCTCGGTCCGCTGCTCGGCTTGCTCGGCACGGTTTTTGGAATGATGCGTGCGTTCGGGCTCGTGGCGAACGAGGACCTCGCCGGCAAGACCGCGGCGATCACCGGCGGCATTTCCGAGGCGCTCATCGCCGTTGCGTTCGGCCTCGCAGTGGCGATCGTTGCCATCATCCCGCTCAACTATCTCCACGCCCGCATGGAACGCGCCCGCCGCCTCCTCGAAATGACCACGACGCGGCTGGAATTGCTCATGAGCAAAAAGCAGGGAGGGTAGGCGACCATGGCGCGGCTTGCATCCCCACGACTTCGGCACCGGCCGCGGCTCGAGATCATTCCATTCATCGACATCATTTTTTTCCTGCTGGCGACGTTCATGATGATCTCCCTCGCGATGATCCGGAATGAGACCATCCCGGTGCATCTGCCGGGTGCGGCGACCTCGGTGCCTGATGAACGCTCGAAGTCCGTGTCCATCACCGTCAACGAAAGCGGCGCGTATTTTTACAATCAGGACGAAATCACGCTGCCCGAGGTCGAGAGCCGGCTGCGCGCGCTCAAGTCGGAGCAGGCGGAGCCGAAGGTCTTTTTGAACGCGGATGCGAAAGTGCCATTCGAGAGCGTGGTTGCGTTGCTCGATCTCACGCGGCAGATCGGCATCACGAAGGTCGCGATTCAGACGGAAAAGAAATCGGCGCCGCAGCCGTGAAGCCGTTTCCCTGGGCCTACGCCGGTTCGATTCTCATTCACGCGCTCGTGCTGTTGCTCGGCGGATTCTGGCTCGCTCACGAGGCGGAATATGATGTCGAGGCCGGCGAGACCAGCATGGAAGTGACGCTCGTCGAGGCCACGCCGGAGCCGACTCCCATGCCCACACCGGTCCCGACTCCGCCACCAACGCCCACACCGCCCACACTCCCGAGCGAAGTGCCGGTCGAGGCAATTCCGTCGCTGACTCCTACGCCAACTCCCAGACCGACGCCCGTCGCGACGGCGACACCACGGCCCGTCACGAAGCCCGCATCCGCGCCCACAAAGCAACGCACTTCACCCGCGAAGCCATCCGCAGGTTCGTCCGGCGCACGCGGCAGCACCAAGCCGCAATATCTCAGCAATCCCGCGCCGGAATATCCCGCGTCGTCGCGCGCGACCGGCGAGCATGGAGAGGTGATGTTGCGCGTCGAGGTGGATGCGAAAGGGAGGCCCGCCAGCGTTGGGATTTTCCATAGCTCCGGCTATCAGGCTCTCGACAACGCTGCGGTGCGCGCCGTGAAGCGATGGAGATTCAAGCCCGCAACCGTGGGCGGAATTCCCGTGGCAACGACGATCAACGTCCCTGTGCAGTTCCAATTGCACTAAATTGTGTATTCCACACTTTCAGTAATTTCAGGCTTGCTTCGCGAATGTTACCGATAACACAATGCAAGTAACCCCCTGTTATTATGCAAAATTTGCTCTGGCGCAGTTGTTCCAAGCAGCCCTGGCTTCAATGCGCGAGTTATCTCTCGCTGCTCGTCTTTTTCGCCCACCAGCCGGCGCGAGCCGATACCTACGACGAGCTTTGGAACGAGTGCCATTACATCAGCCAATGCTCCTGTTCGCCGGCGAATGCGAGTGTCCACCTCAATTCCGACAAGGCTGTTTATGGCATTTTAAACGACTGGCGAATCGGCAATGGCCAGGCCGATTTCGTGCAGCCGGGCGAGGCATCCATCGGCGCGATTGGATTGCTCTACGGTTACCAAAGGCTTTTGCAGGCGGGCCGGAGCACTCCCGCGCTCGACTCCGTGGCGAAGACGGCGTTGAGCGCTTTTTTCTGGAGTTGGGTGCGCAATTCGGCGAACCGCACCGGCAACGGGTTTCCCGCCGCGATTGCCTACAACGCCGCGGGAAATGTGATTTCCAAGGGCGGGGGAGACGCGCGCGTAACCGCTGAGATTCTTATCGCGATGCGCAAATACTGCCTGCTGTCGCCCAATGGCGACCGTGCCAGCTACCAATCGCAGGAATACGCCTTCGCGCATTCGCTGGCGGATTTTGCGAATGCGAACCTGAGCTCCTGGACCGTGGATCGCTCCTACGCGGTCGCGGCTTTTCACGGCTTTGCAAATTGGGCGGCCGCGGTGGGCGACAACGCGACGAGCACCTACTATCACGCGAGGGCCGGCACGATCTCGGGTTGGATTACTGCGGCTCAGGATCACGGGAACTGGCGCAATTATTTCGCTTATTTGAATGGGGGCGGCAGCGGCGTTTACAACGGCGGCATTGATCAGACGGGCTTTGCCCCATACGAGTTCAACGCGCGCCCCGCAGGCGAGCAATTCGCCAAAGATCTCAGCGATTGGTGGGATCATGGGCAGGCTTACAATAATGTCTGGCTGACCGTGCAGACGGGAACCTACGCCGGCGGGGTGCATCAATGGACGCCGCAGACGGGAACCAGCAATCAGGTCTATCCCGGGTCGTCCCTGCAGCTGGCCGACGTATGTTGGAAAATCGCGCAGGCCACGGG
>JBOHXO010000530.1:0-16815 GCA_050737475.1 Chthoniobacterales bacterium | reverse complement strand
TTCGAGGAGGCGATCGGCCTGCAATTCACCGCCGAGGTCGTGTCGTTGAGCGGTGCGGCGTTCGCCGGTCGCGAGGCGCAGCATCCGTTTTTGCCGCGCACGTCGCGCGTCATCACCGCGGATTTCGTGACGATGGAAACCGGCACGGGCCAGGTGCACATCGCGCCCGGGCACGGCAAGGACGACTACATCGCAGGCCAGCAGAACGGCCTGCCGACGCTCTCGCCGGTTGATGACCACGGCAAATTCACCGACGAGGTCGCCATGCCGCAGTGGGTGGGAAAATATGTGTTCGACGCGAATCGCGAGATCGTCGAGTTCCTGCGCACGCACGGCTCGCTGCTGGCTTCGCAGGAATACACGCACGATTATCCGCATTGCTGGCGCTCGAAAACGCCGATCGTTTTTCGCGCGGTCGAGCAATTTTTCATCCGCGTGGACGACATCCGTGCGAGCGCGCTGCGCGCCGTGGACGAGGCGCAGTGGCTGCCGGCCTGGGGACGTAATCGCATCGCGGGCACCGTCGAGTCGCGACCCGACTGGTGCATCTCGCGCCAGCGCACATGGGGCGTGCCGCTGCCGGTTTTCTACGACGCGGCCGGCGCTCCCGTGCTCGAAATGGCGGTGATCGAAAAAGTCGCGAATCTCGTGAAGGAGCAGGGGACGAATTTGTGGTTCGAGAAGGACGACGCGTGGTGGGCCGAAAACGTTGGCCTGCCCGCCGGCACGACGCGGCGCAACGACACGCTCGACGTGTGGATTGACTCCGGCGTCTCGCACGAGGCCGTGTTGCGGCACCATCCCGCGCTGCGATTTCCCGCGGACATTTATCTCGAAGCGACGGACCAGCACCGCGGCTGGTTCCAAAGTTCGCTCATGACGAGCGTCGCGCTGAACGATTGCGCGCCCTATCGCGAAGTCATCACGCACGGCTTCGTCGTGGACAAGGATGGCAAAAAAATCTCGAAATCCGCCGAATACAAAAAACCGACGCACGCCGAGCATTTCGTGAATCAATACGGCGCGGACATCCTGCGCCTGTGGGTCGCGACGGTGCAATACACGGACGAGGTGCCGTTCGGGGAGGATGTGTTCAAGCAGGTCGCCGAGCGTTACCGCGGTTTCCGCAACGTGCTTCGCATCCTGCTCGCGAACCTTTACGACTTCACGCCGGCCGACGCCTCGCTCGACGGCGCGACGACGATTGACCGCTGGATCCTGAGCCGTCTGCAGGACGTGATCGCGAAATGCCGTGCGGCCTACGAGGCCTACGATTTCCGTGCGGTGTTCGAGACGCTCAACCAGTTTTGCGCGGTGGATCTCAGCGCGCTCTACATTGATATCACGAAGGACCGGCTGTATTGCGATGCCGCCGACAGTCCGCGCCGCCGCGCCACGCAGACCGCGATGCACACGTGCTTCGACGCAATCACCCGCCTGCTCGCGCCGATCCTTGCGTTCACGGCGGACGAGGCATGGGAATTCTCGGGTCGCGAGGGAAGCGTGCACCTGCAGACTTTTCCCGAGGCCATTGCGCGCGACACCGCGCTCGAAGCGGAAGTCGAGGAATGGCTCAAACTTCGCAGTGCCGTTTACCAGCAGGTCATCGAGCCGGCGCGGCAGGCGAAGACTATTTCGAAATCGCTCGAGGCGGTCGTGTCGTTGAAGACGCCGACGAAACCCGATTGCAGCGACGAGGAACTCGCGGAGTTTTTTATTGTCAGCGAAGTCGGAGTCGAAGTCGGTGAGCCCGGCGTCGCGCTTGTGAAATCGTCCCACAAAGGCTGCGCGCGCTGCTGGCGCTATTTGCCGAGCGTCGGAGCCGATTCGACGCATCCGGATTTGTGTGATCGGTGTGCCGGAGCAGTGCAGACCTGCGTCATCGCGTGAAACGTCCACTCCTCGCTCTCACGCTGCCGCTCTACGTCCTCGACCAACTGACGAAGTGGCTGGTGCTCCGCCACATCGAGCCCAACGACGAGATTGCCGTGATCCCGGGATTTTTCTCGCTCGTGCAGGTCCACAACACCGGCGCCGCGTTTGGAATGCTGCACGACAGCAATTATTTCTTCATCGGGCTCTCCGTGGTGTTCCTTGTGGCGCTGCTTGTTTTCTGGCGACGCGGCGCATTTCAGGATCGGGGACCGCGCGTGGCGGCGGCCTTGTTGACGGCCGGCATCCTTGGAAATCTGACCGACCGGCTGACTCACCATTTCGTCGTGGATTTTTTGCTCTTCGATCTTCACGTGCCATTCGCGCATCCGTGGCCGGCATTCAACGTCGCCGACTCGTGCATTTGCGTGGCCGCGGGCCTGTTCGTCATTGGTTCTTTCTTCGAGTCGAAACGTGTGAAAACGTAATCGCATGAAAGTTCCGAAATCTCCCCACGTCGCTCTGCAAGGCATCGTCTATTTTCCGCGCATGCTGGAAAAAATCCGGCTGCACGAGGCCGGGGAATTGCGCGAGGACCTGCACGCGAATCTCGGCAAGGGATTCGACGATCGCTGCAGCAACTTTCTGCAGGTTCCCTACGAGCAAATCGTGGAGCAGGTGAAGGCGGGCTCGAGCGACGAACAGGTGCTCGAGTGGTGCTTTGCGAAATTCCAGCCGTCCGAGGAACAGATCGAGGTGTGGAGCGAGTTCATGCGCAAGCGTGGTTGGAATGACTCCGGCACCGAGACGCTGCTCAAGCGGAAAGCCGAGGGTGGCTTCACGGCGCGCGACGACGTGGATACGATGTTCAAATACATTGACGCCGACGAGGGGCGCTGAGGCCGCGCCGCTCAGCGCGGTTGCCGCTGATAGGCTGCCACGCTCCGGCGTGCGCGGAGGAGCTCGAGCAGCATCGGGATCGAGTCGCGCACCACACTGACCTTGCCGCCCGGCATGTGGCGCCAGTCAATCGGGAATTCCTCGATCCGGCATCCCGACGCGGCGGCGAGCATGAGCAGTTCGATGTCGAAAGCGAAGCGTTCCGCCTTTGCAAACGCTGCGATCTTTTCAAACGCGGCTCGGCGGATGAATTTCAATCCGCACTGGCTGTCGTAAACGGTGAGGCCGGAGACGAGCGACGCAATCGTTGCAAAAACTCTTCCAGACAAATGCCGGTAATGGGAGCGCTCGACCGTCCGTCCGAGCGCAGCGATGCGGCTGGCGATGAGAACGTCGGGAGCGGGTTCGGCCTCGCGAAGATAATTCCACGCACGATTGATTTCACCCACGGAGACCGCTCCGTCGGCATCCACGAAGGCGAGCCACTTCTGGCTGGTGGCGGTGCGCCAGCCGGCATAGACGGCGTGACCCTTGCCATGGTTTTGCGGGGCGATCAACGGCGGCGGGATGCGCGAGAGCGAGATGCCGGTGCGCGAACGCTGCGCGGCGATCAATTGCCCGAGCGCGGTTGCGGTTTGCGAACCGGAGCCGTCGTCGGAAACGAGAATCGAGATGTCCGTGGCGAGATGATCCACGAGCGTCGGCAGAAAATCGCCGAGCTGTTCCAGGTGCCGGAAGTGGGGAATGACCAGCAGGCAATTCATCGTCGAGTGCCTGAGGATAAGCGGGAGCGCGGCATCGCGGCACCTCTAAACTTGACCGTCCGCGGCGCGGCTCGCAGGATGCTGCGCCTTGATCGGAAAGACTTACCACCCGCTCGAATGGGACATTGATTTTCTCGCCACGAATCCCGTGGTGCGCACCCGGCGGTTCGGCATCCCGACCGAGGCGAAATCGGTCCGCTATCCCATCCGTCTGCTGCGCTACTGGTTCGGCTATCATCTGCTGCGCGTCGAGGCGCAGCGGGCCGGCAGGCCGCTCGACGTGGCGGAGATCGGCGTGCATACGGGGCAGTTCCTCGAGTTCGTGCGATCCGCGCCGGTGGTGCCTGCGCTGGGGCGATGGACGGCCGTGGATGCGGTGATGCTCACCGACAAATTGCGCAAGGCCGGCTACGACGATTTTCTCGAGGCGAATCTCGAGGAGCCGGCGTTCGAGCTGGCGCAGGATTACGACGCGGCGGTGCTGCTGCATGTGCTGGAGCATTTGTTCGAGCCGGAGAAGGTGCTGCAAAAAATCGCGGCGCGCATCCGGCCCGGTGGCGTATTGATTGGCGGCTTTCCGGTGCTGCCGGATTTTCTCGTCGCGAGCCGGCAGGCATCGGTGCGGAAGACGGCGCAGCCGATGGGGCATGTCAGTATCTTTTCGCCGGAGCGCGTGGTGCGGATGGGCGAGGCGGCGGGGTGCACGACGGAATTCCTGAGCGGCGCGTTTTTCATGCGCAGCAAGGGCAGCGCGCTCGAAAACTCCGCCGGCTGGCTGCGGTTCAATCTGCGCTGGGGCGGCATGTTTCCCTGGTGGCCCGGCGAAATCTACTGGCTGATGCGCAAGCGCTGATGTGGAATGCGCAGCTAATCGTATGAAATTCGCCCGTTCCATTTTTGCTGGATTGCTCCTCGCGTGCGGCGCCGTGACGTTCACGGGCTGCCAGACCTGGTCGGAGGATAACGCGCAGCGCGAGGCGATGAACCAGGCGATCCTGCAGGAGCAGCCCGGAAATTATTTCATCGCGCGCAGGTTCTACAAACAGGACTACAAAATCTGGGGCTGGGTGCGCAGTCCGGGCCAGCCGTGGAGCACCGCACAGCTCGTGATGCTCAACGAGCAGAAGATGCTCGCTCCGGATCGCGCGAGGAACGACATCGGCTTCGACAACAATTACGAATACCGCCTGTCGGGTTATTTCTCGGGCGACAAGATTTATGAGCCGGCGAGCGATACGGTGTATCCGGAATTCGTGCTGACAGGCGCGGAGGTGCGCTCGATTGATCCGCCGCTGATTTTCAAGGACCGGCGCTCGATTGATCCGAAGGTCCGGCTGCTCGTGCCGCCGATCTAGGTGCCGTAGTAGCGGTCGCCGGCGTCGCCGAGGCCGGGGAGAATGTAGCCGCGCTCGTTGAGGCCGCGGTCAATCGCCGCGAGGTAGATCGGCACATCGGGATGCGCGGACTGCATGCGCTCGACGCCCTGCGGACAGCCGACGACGCAGACGAGCCGGAGTTTTTTCGCGCCGCATTTCTTGAGCTGGTCAATGGCATGGGCCGCGCTGTTGCCCGTGGCGAGCATGGGGTCCACGCAAATGACGGCGGCCTTTTCAATGCCGGGCGGCACGCGCAGGTAATATGGCTGCGGCTCGAGCGTCTCCTCGTTGCGGAACATGCCGATGTGGCCGATGGGCGAGTTCGGGAGCAATTCGGCCAGCGCCTCCGCCATGCCGAGGCCGGCGCGGAGGATGGGCATGATGAAAATGGAGCCGCGGATGCGCGAGCCGGGGCAGGTCTCGAGCGGCGTCTGCACGCTGATTGGTTCCTCCTCGAGATCGCGCAATGCCTCGTAGCCGAGGAGCAGGCTGAGTTCGTGGAGCGCGGCGCGAAATCCGCGCAACGGAGTGGCTTCCTCGCGGAGCCTGCTTAATTTCGACCGGACCAGCGGATGATCAACGACGTGGCAACCCATGCGCATGGCATAGCAGGACGCGGGCGGAGACCGCAAGTGGAGCCGACACGCGGATTTGAACCGCGGACCCGCTCATTACGAATGAGCTGCTCTACCACTGAGCTATGTCGGCAAGGGGATCCGGCGAACCGGAGCGGTATAGAATGCACGCGTCCGGCTCGGGCTCAACCAAAATTTAGCGCACGGGGGGCGGGGCGGGGGATTTTTTGGCCGGGCCGAAGACCGCAAAATCGAACAGCGAGTAGCCGTATTCCGTGGCGCGCTTGATGCCGAACATGCGCACCCAGCGCGCCTTCACGGCCGGAAACGTGATTTCGTCAATGCCGCCGGGGCCTTTGTCCGTCTTGTAAATCGCGGTCCAGTTGTTTCCGTCGTTGCTCACTTCGATCGCGTAAGAGGCGGCGTGGGCGTTCTGCCAGTTCATGCGCACGCGGTCGAAAACCGTGGGCGCGCCGAAATCCACCGCGATCCATTGCGGATCGGAAAACTCGCTGCTCCAGCGGCTGTCCGGGTTGTTGTCCACGGCATTTTCCGGCGCGACATCGGCGGGTTTGTAGCTCGTGGAATTTTCGAACGACGACGCCTTCACCGGCTTGCCGGCTGCGAGGTTGCTTTTGATTTCGGCCATCTGGTCCTTCGAACCTGCGACTTTTTCGGTGAAGTTTGCGGTGAGCTTGATGGGAATTTTCTGACGGATGTCGCGCGACGAGGCGCCGACTTCGATGCCGTAAATTCCGGCGTCGGCCCGCCATTGCGCGCCTGCGGTGTCGAACCACGCGAGGTCGCGCGGCTTGATGGTGAAGCTCACCACTTTCGTTTCGCGCGGCTTGAGCGCGACTTTCGAAAAGCCCTTCAGCTCCCGCACGGGCCGGTCCGTCACCGGCTTGGGATCCTCGAGGTAGAGCTGCACGACTTCCGCGCCGGCGCGGGTGCCGGTGTTCGTGATCGGAATGCTCGCGGTCACCGTGCCGTCCGGCGCGAGCGTGGGCTGGGAGAGCTTGAGCGGGCCGTAGGAAAACGTGGTGTAGGACAGGCCGTGTCCGAAGGGGAAGAGCGGCGCGATGTTCTTTTTGTCGAAATGCCGGTAGCCGACGTAGATGTCCTCGGCGTATTTCACGCGGTTGTCCGTGCCGGGGAAATTACCGGTGTCGGGATAGTCCTCGCGATTGACGGCGAACGTATCCGGAAGTTTGCCGGAGGGATTCACGTCGCCGAAAAGAATCGCCGCGATGGCAGCGCCGCCTTCCTGGCCGGGGAACCACGCCTCGAGCACCGCGGGCACCTCGCGAATCCACGATTTCATCGAAACAGGCGTGCCGTTGTTCAGCACGACGATCGTGCGCTTGTTGGCCTTCGCGACCGCGAGAATGAGCGCCTCCTGTTCGTTGGGGAGGTCCATGTTCGGCCGGTCGTGGCCTTCGCCCTCGGTGCCTTGCGTGGAGACGCAGACGATGGCGACGTTCGATTTGCGCGCGGCCTCGATGGCGTCCTGGTAATCCAGTTGCTCGAGGCGCGTCCAGTCGAGCATGGCGATGGTTTTGCCCGTTTTCTGGAAGAGCTCCACGACGAGGTCGTAGCCGCGATTGCGCTGGAGCTTGAGCAGCGTTTTTTTCGTCGAGGGCTCGCCGCTCCAATTATCAATGACGGTCTTGTGGTCGAACATTACGCGAAAGCCGTCGTCGCCCGTGAAGCTGATCTCGTAAGTGCCGCTCACCGTCGGCGTGATGCGGGCGCTCCAGCGGACGCTGAAGTTTTCGGCGGGCACGCCCGGTGCGGGTGAGATGGTGGTATTGACCTGGATTTGATCCTCGATGCGCGTGAGCACCGGCGCGCCCTCGAGCATGGTGTTTGGAAAATACTCGGCCTTGAATCCCTGCGTGCCTGCGTCGCCGGGCTGTGTCGCGACTTCTGCGGAAATCGGAACTCCGCCGTTCGTGCCATGCGCATAATGCACCGTGATGGCCGTGCCGGCCTGCTGGCGGATGCCGTCGAGCAACTCCACCGTATAGAACGGCTGCACCGTGGGACTGCCGGCCGCGCCGATCTGCATTTGCTGCGCCGCGTTGCCAATGACGGCGATGGACTTCACCTGGCTGCGGTCAAGGGGCAGGAGGTTGCCTTGATTTTTCAAAAGCACGAGGCCCTCCGCGGCGACATCGAAGGCGAGTTTTTGGTGGGACTTGGAATTGACGATTGCGGGATCGAGTTTTGGCGGCGGCTTGTCGAGCGAGCCGGTGCGGACCGCGGTGCGCAGGATGCGGCGCACGGAATCATCAATCGCGGCTTGCGTGATCGTGCCGCGCTTGAGCGCGTCGGTGAGTTTTTGCGGGGTGACCTCGCCGGGGCCGGGCATTTCGAGATCGTTGCCCATTGCGGCGACGTCGGGCTGGTGCACGCCGCCCCAGTCGGACATCACAAGGCCGTCGAAGTCCCAGCCTTTTTTCAAGACGTCGGTGAGGAGATAGGCGTTGGCGCTGGCGTGCGGGCCGTTGATTTTGTTGTAGGCGCTCATCACGCACCACACGCCGCCTTCCTTCACGGCGGCCTCGAATGCGGGCAGGTAGATTTCGCGAAGGGCGCGCTCGCTGACATTCACATCCACGTCCATGCGGTCCGCCTCCTCGTTGTTGCAGGCGTAGTGTTTGACGCAGGCCGCGACGCCGGTGCCCTGGACGCCCTTGATGTAATCCACGGCGAGCCGCGCCGCGAGATACGGATCTTCGCTGAAATATTCGCCGTTGCGTCCGCCGAGTGGGGAGCGGTGGATGTTCACCGCGGGACCGAGCAGCACTTGCGAGCCGGGGCCCTTGTTGCGCGCTTCATCGCCGATGGCGCGTCCGAGTTGCGAGATCAATTCCGGATTCCATGTCGAGGCCATCACGACGCCCGAGGGAAATGCCGTCGCTGGTCCCTGCGTTTCCTTCGTGCCGCCGCGCACGCCCTGGCCGGCATCCACCATGGCCAGCGCGGGCAGGCCGAGCTTCGCGATCGGTTGCGTGGTGAAATCGGTGCCGCTGAGCAGCGAAAGTTTTTCTGCCTGCGAGAGCTTGTCGAAGAGGTCGTTGACGCGTTCCTCGACGGCCGCTGACGCGTCCATGTAGAGCGGCGCTTTCTGCGCGAGGACCGTGGTCGTGGCGAAAAGCAGTGCGAGGCTGGAGGGGAGGAGACGCATCCGGGGGGATTTGAGTTCAGGCGATCATTGCCATCGGCGGGGCAGGCCCGCTGTTGAGCGATAACGATTGCGCATTTCCTTCAAACGGACGAGGGACGCCCGTGGACGAACTCAGCCTGCCGCGTGTTCCCTGGAAAGCGGAACCTTCTCGGTGAAGTCCGCGTCGAGCGTGAGCGAGGTTTTCTGTCGGATGTCGCGCGACGATGCGCCGACCTCGATGTCGTAGGAACCTGCATTTGCCTTCCACTGCGCGCCGGGCACGTCGAAGTAGGCGAAGTCGCGCGGTGTGAGCGTGAAGGTCACGGTCTTCGTCTCGCCGGGCTTGAGCGCGACCTTTTCGAATCCTTTCAACTCGCGCACGGGGCGGTCCACTTTCGGCTTCGGATCGTGGACGTAGAGCTGCACGACTTCCTCGCCTTCGCGCTTGCCGGTGTTCGTGATGTCCACGCTCACGAGGATCGAACTGCCCGCCGGCGTGCCGGATTGCGAGAGCTTGAGGTTCTTGTAATCGAAGGTGGTGTAGGACAGGCCGTGTCCGAAGGGGAAGAGCGGCTCGACGTTCTTTTTATCGAAGTGCCGGTAGCCCACGTAGATGCCCTCGGCGTAATTCACCTTGCCGTTGACGCCCGGGAAATTCCCGGTGTCGGGATAATCCTCGCGCTTTGCGGCGAGCGTGTCGGGCAGGCGGCCGGAAGGGTTCACGTCGCCGAAAAGAATCGCCGCGATGGCCGCGCCGCCTTGCTGGCCCGGGAACCACGCCTCGAGCACTGCGGGCACCTGCGCGATCCAGTCGCTCATCTTCACCGGCGTGCCGTTGTTGATGATGACGATCGTGTTTTTGTTCGCGGCTGCGACTGCGCGGATGAGGCCGGCCTGGTCGTTCGGCAGGTCCATGGATGGACGATCATTGCCCTCGCCTTCGCCGCGGCTCGTGGAGACGGCGACGATGGCGACGCTCGATTTTTTCGCGGCCTCGACGGCATCGGCGTAGAGAACCTTCGACGGAACTTTCCAATTCAACAATGCGATGGCATCCCCGCCGCCCTGGAAAAACTCGACGCGAAGTTTGTAGGTCTTTCCTTTTTCGAGTTTTGCGTTGGCGGTGAAGGTGGTCGCGCCGCCTGCCTGCCAGCGTTCGATCAACTGCTTGTCGTCGAGAAAGACGCGGAAGCCGTCGTCGCCTGTGAATGCGAATGTGTAGTCGCCGGTGTCGGGCGCGGTGAGGTCGGCCGTCCAGCGCACGCTGTAGTCCGTGGCGGGAATGCCCGGGGCGGGGGGCTTGCGGGTGTTGAGCTGGATGGCGGGCTCGACGCGCGTGAGGGCCGGCTTGCCGCCGAGATCCACGTCCTTGAAATATTGCGCGAGAAATCCGTGCGTGCCTTTTTTGCCGGGCGGCGTGACAGCCGATGCGGGTACGGGATCGCCGGTTGATTTCCCGGCGGCATGGCGCACGGTCACGCCGTCGCCGACGAGTTTCTGAATGCCGTCCATGATCTCGACGGTCTTGAGCGGGCGCACCTCGGGGCTGCCCAGCGCGCCGACTTGCAGTTCCTTCGCGGGCTCGCCGATGATGGCGATGGATTTCACGAGCTTGCGGTCGAGCGGCAGAATGTTGTCCTGATTTTTCAACAACACCACGCCCTTCGTTGCGGCTTCGTAGGCGAGTTTGTCGTGCGCCGGTGAGTTGACCATTTTCGGATCGCGCTCAATCGGGCCGTCCACAATTCCGGTGCGGATGACCGTGCGCAGGATGCGTTGCACGGAGTCGTCCACGGCCTGCTGCGTGACGGTTTTTTTCGCGAGCGCGTTCTTGAGGTTTGCGATCGTCGCGAATTTTCCGCCGGGCATTTCGAGATCGTTGCCGGCCTGCACGGTCGGCGTCTCATGCACGCCGCCCCAGTCGGACATCACGAGTCCGTCGTAGCCCCAGCCTTTTTTCAAAACATCGGTGAGGAGGTAGGCATTCGCGCTGGCGTGCGGACCATTGACCTTGTTGTAGGAACTCATCACGCACCACACGCCGCCCTGCTTCACGCCTGCCTCGAACGCGGGCAGATAAATTTCACGCAGCGCTCGCTCGCCGACATTCACGTCCACGAAATCGCGGTCCACTTCCTCGTTGTTGCAGGCGTAGTGTTTGATGCACGCAGCCACACCGGTGCCCTGCATGCCCTGGATGTAGCCCACGCCGAGCTGGCCGGCGAGATACGGGTCTTCGCTGAAATATTCGCCGTTGCGTCCGCCGAGCGGGGAGCGGTGGATGTTCACCGCGGGCCCGAGCAGCACCTGCGCGCCGCTGCCCTTGTTTTTGGCTTCTTCGCCGATGGCCGCGCCGATGCGCGACACGAGTTCCTTGTCCCATGTCGAGCCCATCGCCACGCCCGAGGGAAAGGCCGTCGCCGGTCCCTGCGTCGAGCCTGAGCCGCCGCGCACGCCCTGGCCTGCGTCCACCATCGCCATCGGCGGAATCCCCAGACGCGCGATCGGCTGCGTGGTGAATCCTGTGCCTGTGAGCAGCAGCAGTTTTTCCTCGGGCTTGAGGTGATCGAACAGGTCCTTCACGCGATCCTCGAGCGGCGCCTTCGGGTTTTTGTAAATCTGCGCGAGCGCTGGGGAGAGGCAGACTGCGGCGGCGGCGAGAAGGGCGAGGAGACGTTTTGGCATAAGCGGGAAAGGACTTCGGGGGAGACGATTGCGACGGAATTACGTGGCTACCCGACATGGATTCGAACCATGAATAAAGGCTCCAAAGGCCTCTGTGTTACCGTTACACCATC
This sequence comes from Chthoniobacterales bacterium, assembly GCA_050737475.1. Classification (GTDB taxonomy): domain Bacteria; phylum Verrucomicrobiota; class Verrucomicrobiia; order Chthoniobacterales; family JAATET01; genus JAATET01. Next base: position 5,358 of record JBOHXO010000530.1, on the reverse strand, counting down.
GGGTAATCGCGAAAGTATTACGCGACTTCCTTCCGGGCCGCAACGGTCAAAGTGCCGTGTTGCCAAGTCCCGCGGACTGTGATGGAAGGTGTCCTCGCCGATGTCCAAAAAACTGCGCAACCGTTTTATCGCGCTCTTCTGCCTGCTCGTCTTCGCAGCCGCAGGCTTTCTTTTTTACACGAACTGGGTCGTCCAGAAACCGTTCGCGATCATTCTCATCGTCGGCGACGGCCTCACCACCGGCATGCTCACCCCGGCGCGCATCTACAACGACGGCGCCCAGAACCGCCTCGACCTCGAGCGCCTTCCGCACCTCGCGCTGCTCACCACCTACGCGAACGACTTTGCCGTGCCCGACGCAGCTGCCGCGTCCAGCGCCATCGCCACGGGTCGCAAGGTCAACAATCGCGTGCTCTCGCTCGACGCCTCCGGCAAGGGGCTCGCCACGCTCGTGGATCTCGCAAAAAAAAGCGGCCGTGCCGTCGGCCTCGTCTCCAACGCCTCGCTTACCGAGCCATCGCTCGCGGCATTTTACGCAGCCTCGTCGAATCCGGACGACCGCCAGTCCACCGCAGCGCAGCTTGCTTCGCGGAATATCGAGGTCGTGCTTGGTGGCGGCGCCGACGATTTTCTTCCCGAGTCGAAGGACGGCCAGCGCACCGACGGCCGTGACCTGCTTTTGGAATTGAAAAAAGGTGGTTACGAAATCCTGCACAACCGCCGTGACCTGCTCAACGCCCCGGTCTGGCGCGCGCCGCGCATTTTCGGCGTCTTTCGCAAGGGCAGCCTGGATTTTGCCGACGTTGCCGGGGGCGACAGCTCGCAGCCGTCATTGGCGGACCTCGTGCGGCAGAGCATTCGCTTCCTGCAATACAATGCGCGCGGTTACCTGCTCATCGTGGACGCCGGCCTCATTTCGAAAGCGGCTCAAGGCAACGAAGGCGAGCGGACCTTGCGCGAAATCGTCGAACTCGATGCCGCCGTCGGCGAGGCGCTCCAATATGCGGGCAAAAACGCGGTCATCATTGTCGCGGGCAAGCAATCCGTCGGCGGCCTGCGCATGAACGGCTATCCGTTCAAGAACGACCGCGGCATGTCCTCGGTCGGCATCAACCCGCAGGGCATCCCTTCGATCACCTGGTCCACCGGTCCGGGTGGGGGAGCGGTGCCCGACGCAGCATCGCCGGACAAGCCGCCGAGATTCACCGAGCCTGCCGCTGTGATCACTCCTGCGGGCATTGGCGTGGCGGAGGATGTGATCTCAGTGAGCAAGGGTCCAGGAACCGAAGAACTTCAAGGTTTCAAGGATAATACGGATATTTTTAAGGTAATTACGGGAAATCTCTAAGCCTTGCCATTGACGATCGTAAGAGCCGCCAATTGGCCGTGAAATCCGGTGACGGGAACCAGCGCTCGCTCGCTCTCGCCGAGCGAAATTGACGCCAGGACCACCTGCATGATTGTCGAGCTCGCGAAGGCCTCGCCGAGCGAAAATCTCGGGGCGAGCCGCCGGGAATCCAGCGCCAGAGCCGCTTCCGCTGCGTCGAATTTTCGTCCGGATGCGGACGTGACGACGATGTCTACGCGGCCGGTTTCCATTTCCACAAAACGCTGCCGGGCTTCGACGATCGAACGGAATGTTGCGCTTGCGCAGATCCGCTCGATTTTCGGGCCGCGCTCTTCGCGACCGAGCACCAAAGCCGCAGCGCCTTCGCCGAATGGCGCGGCCCCGGCATCCGCCAGCCCCCACGTGGCGCAGGCTTCACACACAATCCAGTCCGCCTCCTCGGCGGCCACCACGAGGCAGCGATCGCAGGCATTCGCGGCCAGCAATTCGCACGCTGTCGCAATGGCGTCCACGCCCGCGGTGGCATCGTTGACGATTGTCGTCACGACACCGGTGATTCCCAATATCGCCGCGATGTGGCTCGCCGGTGCATTGTAAACGGTCTCCGGAAAAAGCAGCGGGCTGCCCGCCTGGGTGCCGGAATTCGCGATCTCGTCGAAGAACCGCCGCGTGTGCACCACGCCGCCATTCGTGGTGGCAAACACGAGCGCCAGTCGTTCGTCACCGCCGTCGCAGTTTGCATCCTTCAATGCATCGAGCGCGGCCGCGACGGCAAAATGCGAAATCACTCCCGAGCGGCGCAGGCGGGGCATCCGCGCGGCATCGTCCACAATTTTCGGATCCACGCGAAAAACCGGAAAGGCGCGTGCGTCGAATGGATTTTCCAGCGATTGCGGCTCCGGCCTGGCGCCGGCGATCACCGCGTCGCGCACTGCGACTGTGCCGCGTCCGAGCGGTGTGACCATTCCCGTGCCTTGAATGCGGGCGTTCATCGCGGAGCGGCCTCGATGGCAAGGGTTGCATTTGCTCCGCCGAATCCGAGCGAGTTTGAAAGCGCGCGCCGCGGAGCGGCGGTGCGCGCCGTGTTTGCGATGATGTCGAGTGCGGCGGCTGCTGGATCGGGCGATCGGAAGTTGATGTTTGCCGGCAGGAATCCGCCTTGCAGCGCCATCACGCAAAACGCCGCTTCGATCGCCCCTGCTGCGCCGAGCGAATGGCCCATCTGTCCTTTTGTGCTGCTCATCGCGGCACGCGGACAAACTTCCCCGAGCGCGCGCGCCTCGCATGCGTCGTTGAATGCGGTCGCTGTGCCGTGCGCATTCACGTAGTCAATCTCCGCGTTGCTCCAGTGCGCGTCGGCGATTGCGCGTTGCATCGAGAGTCGCGGGCCGCTGCCGTCGGGGTTCGGCTGGGTGAGGTGATGATTATCCGACGATGTGCCGTAGCCTGTGATCTCGGCGAGCACGGGCCGGTCCGTTTTCCCCAGCGGTTCGAGCAGAAATACAGCCGCGCCTTCGCCGAGCACGAGGCCGGAGCGGCCTGCATCGAACGGTCTGCAAAGTTCGCCCGTCACCGCTTGCAGCGAGGAAAATCCCGCGAAGACAAGCTGGCACAATGCGTCGTAGCCGCCGCAGATCACCCGCTGCGCCTGGCCGGAACGCACGAGTTGAAACGCCATGCCAAGGGCATTCGTCCCCGAGGCGCAGGCGTTCGAGACGATGCGCACGGGCACGTCGAATCCAAATGCATCCAGCGCGTTGCGAGCCGGTTGCTGCGGCACGTATTCGTGCACGAGGTGCGCCGCGCGCCATTGCGCGCCTCTACGCCGCTGTGCTCCGCCCTGCTTGCACATTCGATAGAACGTCTCGCCGGAGCTCATGCCGCCGCTTGTCGTGGCAATGATCGCCGCGTCCGGTTGAAAATCCTCGCGCCCGCCGAGAGCCTCCGCGGTGGCGAGCAGCATCATTTGCGAGGCGCGATTCCACAGCCGTGCGGACGGCGTGATCTGCGCGGTGCCGTCCAGCCATTCGTCGGAAACCTGTCCGGCGCTTTTGCATTTGCACGCCGACACATCGAACGCGGTGACCGGCGTGATGCAATCCCGTGAGTCGCGCAACGATCCGGCGCCGGCCTCGCAATCCGCGCCGAGCGGACTGATGCAGCCCATGCCGGTGATCGCGACGCGCATGAATCAGCGTGTCACCGTCGCCTCGATCTGGCCGTGCGGTTCGTCCTGCGGAAGGAAGGTGAGGTTTGGATTGTCCATGCCGAAGGCGGAAAGATTTGCGGTGAAGTAATGTTTGTTCGGCAGGCGGATCGTGATCTTTGAAATTTCCGATGTCGTTGCGAGCGCGGCTTCGCCCATTTCGAAAAGCGTGCGCTGCACCGACGGGCTGAAGCGCGTGGCAAAAATCTCGAGCTGCACGGCAAGGATGCGTTCGTTCGCTGCGCGGAAGTCGGTTGTGTCCGTCGTGAACGTCCATGCCGATTCCATCGCGGTCGAGAGAATGCGGTCCGTCGCGTCCTTCAACGTCGTGAATTCCGTGTGGTCGAAATTCGCGAACGCCGAATTCGTCGAGTTCAGCACGAGCAGGCCGCGCACGCCGGACTCCAGCTCGAATGTGTCCCGAGAGATCGTCAGTTTCGTGAACGGCTCGCCAAGCGGCGAGGCATGGAACGAATGCGGAGCGGGCTTCCCGGCAATGACCATGCGGTCCCAGCGCTTCTCGCGCAGCTCGATGTGGACGCGCTCGACGTGCGGATGCCGTTCGAGAAAATGCCGGCCGAGTGTGAACGCGAAATCCTCGATGCACGGTCCGAGATGCTCGTGGGCGAGTGCGATGATCGTGTTCTTGCACGTGTCCGTCGCGACGATCTGCGTGTTGTCGTCGCTGAGGTAGGATTTCTCGAACGCGCCCTCGAGCAGCACGTCGGCGGAAATTTCGACCACCGATTGCCGGTCGCCCTCGACGTGCTTGCGCAGCACGCGCACCTTCTGCTTGCCGTAACGGTTGAAGCCCAGCGTTGCCATGCGCCGAGGCTACAACAAAGGCGGCGGCGGTCAGCAAAAGATTGCGCGGCGGTTCCGGCAGCGACTAATGAAACGCATTGTGCAATTGGAGGAGTTGAACGCGATCGGCGCGTCGGAGTTTTGCTCCGCGCTCGACGGGCTGTGGGAACACTCGCCGTGGGTCGCCGCGGAAATTGCGGACAACCGTCCGTTTCGATCCGTGGACGATCTTGCCGCCGCGATGTGGAAGGCAGTGAGGGGAGCGGGACCGGAGCGTCAGCTCGCCCTGCTGCAGGCGCACCCCGACCTCGCCGGCAAGCTGGCCCGCGCCGGTGCGCTGACTACCGACTCCGCAAGCGAACAGGCCTCGCTCGGCCTCGACCGGCTCGACGACGCGGAATACGAGGCATTCACGGCAATGAATCGTGCCTACCGCGAGCGCTTCGGATTTCCATTCATCATTTGCGTGCGCGACAACACAAAGGCCTCAATCCGCACCGCATTCGAGTCGCGCCTGTCGCATTCCCTCGACGAGGAGATGCAAAACGCGCTCGACGAGGTGCGCCGGATTGCCGAATACCGGCTGTGGGATCGTATGAAATCATGAGCGGAAAACTGAGCACCCATGTGCTGGACCTCGTCCGTGGCGGGCCGGCCGCCGGCATGCGCATTGACCTCGTGGACGAAGCGGGAGTCATCCTCAAGTCGTCGGTGACGAACTCCGACGGCCGCACCGACGCTCCGATGTTCAACGCGGAGGAGATGCAGGTCGGCCTGTTCGAACTGCGTTTTTACGTCGCGGACTATTTCGCGAATCACACCGGATTTCTCGACGTGGTGCCCGTGCGTTTTCGCATCGTGGATGCCACGCAATCCTACCACGTCCCGCTGCTTTGCACGCCGTGGGCCTATTCGACCTACCGCGGCAGTTGAGCATCGAAGCCAGAATCGAGGAGTGGCTCACCACGCTCGGCGCGGTTACGGACGAGCCACCCGGGTT
>JBOHXO010000529.1:0-5850 GCA_050737475.1 Chthoniobacterales bacterium | reverse complement strand
TGTCGGTGCAGTTTCCATACAACCACACGCTGGCGCTCGCATTGTTCGTTGTCGCGACGATCACGGATTACCTCGACGGACAAATCGCGCGGCGGTGCAACCTCATCACCGATTTCGGAAAATTGATGGATCCGCTGGCGGACAAAATCCTCACCGCGGCGGCGTTCATCTGCCTCATTCCCTACCACGCGCTGCCGGCGTGGGTGGTGATCGTGATCATCGCGCGCGAGTTCCTGATCACTGGCCTGCGACTGCTCGCCGGCGCAAAGGGCGTGGTACTGCCCGCCGAAAAACTCGGCAAGCACAAGACCGCGTGGCAGATGGGGACGATCCTTTTCTTCCTGCTGCTGCTGGCGCTTGGCGAGTGGAACGCAGGCCGCTTCGAATTGACTTCGAGTCCGTGGAATTACGTCGGCACGATAATGGTGATCGTGACCACCGTGCTGACCGTCTATTCCGGCGCGGGCTATTTCTGGAAGAATCGCGCGCTGATCGAGACAGCCTAGAAGAAGCTGCGCATCACCTCGATGGAATCACCCGGCTCGAGCGGGATGTCCAATTCCGGATTCTCGCGCACCTTGCGCATGTTCACCTTGATCACCTTGCCATCGCGCACGAGGCGGATGCGGCTTTGCGAGGCGTATTCGGTGAGGCCGCCGGCCGCGCTGATCGCGGACATGGCCGTGAGATCCGGCGTGTAGGCGACGCGCTGCGGCATGCGCACCTCACCGCCGACATTCACGAATCGCGCCTGCATCGGCACGCTCACCGTAATCGTCGGGTCGGTGTAAATTCCCTTTGCGCGGTAGCCATTTTCGATCGCTGTCTGCAACTGCTCCTGCGTGAGGCCGGAGGCCATGACGCGGCCGAGATGCGGGATGTTCACGAATCCCTGCGTGTCCACCACATAGGTTCCGGTGACCTGGGTGATCTCCTCGGGCGGGACGCCGCCGAGGCGGACTTCCATCGTGTCGCCATGACGAAGCCGGAGCGTGGCCTCGCGGGGATCATCGGGGCTGTTGAGCGGCCGCTGGGCGATGGTGGGCACCATCGTCTGCTCCGCGGGTTGCTGCGGCGGCGTGGTGCAGCCGAAGACGACGAGCGCCAGCGGCAGGAGGCCGGCGACTTTCAAAAATTTCCGGGCGTGGCTTTCAATACTCATCGCGCTCGACGTGGCGGGAGGGCACGCTGGCAGCCGGCACAGCCGGGCGCGGAGCCTGTTTCGGAGCGGTTTTTTTGCCGTCGCCTTCGTGATAGGCGTAGTAGTTCGTCTGGTATTGATAGTATTGGTCAAGGCGGACATCCACATTGTTGAGAATGGCTCCCAGCAGCGTGCCGCCGGCGTTGATGACGGCGTTCTTCACGCGCAGGAGCATGGCGCGCGGGAAGCGACGGTGCTGGATGACGAGCGCGGTGAGGTCCGCGGCGCGGACGATGACGGATGAGTCGCTGACACCGAGGATGGGCGGCGCGTCGAGGAGCACCATGTCATAGCGCTTTTTGACTTCGCCGATGAGATCGGTCATGCGGCGCGAGTTCAACATGGCGATTGCGCCGGGCGGCAGCTTGCCGCTGGGCAGGAAGTCGAGATTCTCCACGCGGGTCGAGGTGATGAGTTCGTCAATGGGCACGCCCTTGGAAAGGTAATCGGTGAGGCCCTTGCTGTTGCTCACGCCGAAGATCGTGTGCTGGCGCGGGCGGCGAAGATCGGCGTCCACAACAAGCACGCGGAGCCCGGATTGCACGAAGGTGTAGGCGAGATTGACGAGCGTGGTGGACTTGCCCTCGCCGGCGCCGCCGCTGACGAGGGTGATCGTCTTCGCTTCGGTGCTCTTTTTGTTGAACTCGATGTTCGTGCGCAGGATGCGGTAGGGCTCCGCGTCGGGGGTGTCGCGCGGCAGGTCCATGAGGATGCCGATGCCACGGGGCACGACGGCGAGCACGGGCAGATCGAAGTAGCGCTCGATGTCCTCCATCGTCTTCACGCTGGTGTCGAGGTATTCGATGAAGAATGCCACAGCGAGACCGAGGCCGAGGCCGAAAACGATGCCAAGGGCGATCTGCAGGACGACGCGCGGGCGGGAGTAAGATTCGGCGCGCTCGGCATATTCCCAGATGATGGCGGGATTCAACGGCATGCTGCGCTGCATCATTTCAGTATTGAAGCGCGTCTCCGCGGCCTCGAGCACGCGCTTGGACTGGATGTAGTTGCTCTTCGCCTCGTAGTAGGTGGCGGAATTCGTGCGGTCGGACTGCTGCTCCGAGCGGCTTTCGTCGAGCTGGCCTTCCATGCCCTTGAGCTGCTCCTCCTGGATCTTGAGTTGGGACTCCTGCGCTTTGCGGATGCTGCCGATCTGGCTCTTGAGCTGGTCCATGTAGGCGTCCACTTTCGCGGTCTGCGCCTTGACCATCGGGTGATTCGGGCCGTAGCCGCCTTTCAACAATTTCGCCTGCTCGGACAACGCCTCCTGGTAGGCCGGGAGGATGGCCTGGACCGTCTGGTCGTCCACCTCGAGGATCGCGGTGGAGCGCATGATCTCGTCGTTGGAAAGCGTCTGGAGCTGCTTGAGCGTGGCGCGGAGCGAGGCGACCTTGAGTCGCTGCGCCACGACTTCGTCTTCAACGGTTATCAGTTTGTGATCACTGGCCTGGACGGTGTCCTCCTCGCCCTCGGAGTTCAGGTCGTAAATCTGATTCTTGATGCGGATGTCGGATGCGATCTTGCGGAGGTTTTCGGTCTTTGTGCGAAGTTTCTCGAGTTCGCCTTGCAGCGAGCCGAGCGATTTCGAGGTCCATGTTTGCTGCTCGCGGATGCGGGCCTGCTGGTATTCCTCGGCCACGGCGTTGGCGATGTTGGCGGCTTCGTCGCGGTCCTGGCTGAGCACCGAGATGGAAATGAGGTCGGTATTCCGAAGCTCCTCCGGGGTGATCATGCTGAGGAGCTTGAGATAGACGACTTCGCGCGAACGGATGTCGTAGCGGTCGCGCCATTTCGCCTCGAGCCCGAGCTTCTCGATCACGGGATTGAGGATTTCCTTGCTCCGGATGATCTCGAATTGGGTGGTGGTGAAACGGGGGTCGTTGCCCTGCCCACGGTTGGCTTGGAAGATCTCGAAGTCCGCGTTTTGCTGCACCTGGAGGAGCGCCGTGGACATGTATTTCTTCGGCATCAGGAACGTGATCACGGTCGCCGAGACGGAGACGATCAGGAAGACGACGAGTACAACAGGCCAGCGGACACTGACGACTCGCAGGTAGTCGAAAATGTGGCGCTGCTGGGATTCGGTGGTATTCGGAGGCGTGCTGCTCATTGGGGTCGCGGGAGCCGCGACAGGAAACGCTTCAATTACGCATGGGTCCGCGCTCTGTCAATTGTTCCCGGGCCGGTTGCACACTTAAAAAGTGATCTGCAGCCCGATGGAGCTGAAATTTCGCGAGTAGGAGCTGTTCGGCGTCGAGCCCTCGACAACGATGTAGTCGTCGCGCAAAACGATCGAGGTGTAGTAGGCGAGCTGATAGCTCAGCGAGACCGAGGTCGAGTAGATGTCCTGCGAAAAGTCATCGATACCCGGTTGGTCGTACAGGTCGTGCTCGAATGCGATGCTCCCGTTCACGGACAGGCGTCCGCCGATGTAGTGGGTTACGCCGAGTGAGGAGCGGAAAGTCTGGCGGATCGTCACACCCGAAGTGCCGGAGGGCTCGGTGCCCAGGCGCATGCTGCCAGTCAATAGCGAGCGCGGCGCGAAGTTGTAATTGAGCGATCCCTCCGCAAACGGCCCGAGATACGAGCTCGGGCTGTCGGGGGCGGGATTCTCCAGCGAGCGGTATTCCGAGCCGAACATGAATGTGTATTTCAATCGCGGCGAGAGTGTCTGCTCGATGCCGACCAGCAGGAACTGGCCGGTGGAACCAATGCCGGACTCGTAATACGACACGGGGTTGTAGCGGTATTGCAGGGTGAGCGTCGTGCGCGGCGAGACGAGGAAATTGCCGCTCAGCGAAAACGTCTGCTGGTAAAAGCCCGAGCCCTGGTTGATCACCTCGTCGTCGTATTTCAACGCGTTGTAGTCATAGCCGAGCGCCAGCCCGAAGCGCGGCCGCATCTGGTAGTTCAAATCGAGTCGCGTGTCCGTGTAAAAATAGCTGCCGCCATATTGGAAGATGCCACCGATCAACTGCGGCTCGGGCTGCGAGAGATACGAGGTGTTCGTGGTGAACGAAAGTTTGAGCCGCGGCATCAACTGGTAGCCGAGCGCGAGCGTGAGCGCGAAATTATCGTCGTTCGAGCCACCCGGGCGGTTCTGGTAATAATTCACGCCGCCCGAGAGATTCGCGTCAAGCTGCACGCGCCGCGAGCCGAAGTGGTAGTCCGCGCTCGCATTCACGCCAGTCACGGCGCTCGCGATGGGGTTGATCGCGGAGTAAAAAACGTTGGTGTCGTAGCCAAGCGACATGCCGAGCGAGAGCACGAGCTTGTCCCGCCGGTAGGGCTCGCCCGGAGCCACGAGATCGAACAGCGACTCCAGCCACCGCATGTAAATTGGCGACGGTTTTTCCGCCGTCGTGAGCCAGCCGTCAGGTGCCGCGCCCTGCGCAGCGACCGGCTCGGCCACGGCCTCCGCGACAGGCGCCGGCTCTGCGATCGCGACGGGCGCGGAGGGCGCCACAAACGCCTGCTGGGGCACCGGCTCCTGCGCCCGCGCTTCGAAAACAAACGCGGCAAACGCGCCGCAAAGCGCCCCCGCGCAAAGACGCCGCATCATTGCGAGCGCCCCTCCTCTTCGGACATTTCCTTCTCGGTCGCCATGTCGTCGTCAATGGACTCGACCTGCGTGCGGGCATAGTGGCCGTTGGGCAATTGCGCACCGATGTCGAAAATGCGCCGCGCATCCACCGGCCTGTCGAGTTCCACGAGGTAGTCGCCGTAATTCGCCCATGCATACGCATGCCACGGGTCGAGCTGGATCGCCTTTATAAATTCGCGTCGCGCGTCCTCGTTCCGCTCGAGCGCCAGCAACGCCCGCGCCAACTGCGAATAATGCTGCCGCTCCAACGGCTGCACCTTCACGAGGCGCTCGTAAATCTCCGCCGACTCGCGGTAGTTTTTCGCGCTCTCCTCCGGCGAAAGCTGCACTTCGGTCTCCTCGTTGAATTCCGCATCGTCATCGGAGTTTTCATCGTCGGCCTTCTCCGGCTCCGGTTCGTTGACCACCTTGCCGGGCGTCGTCATTTGCAGCCACGACTCGTATTCGTAAAGCCCGCGCGCGCGCATGGCCAGTAGCGCGGGATCGTCCGGCAGGCGCGCAAGGCCCTTGTCCGTCTCGTCGAGGGCCAGCTTCACGTTGACACGCGACATCGCATTTTCGGCCTGCAGGGCGTGGTATTCGCCCTCGCCGCGCTTGACGAGAATCGTGCCCAACCCGCATGCCGCAGCCAGCGCCGTGGCCGCCACGAGCCAGCCCAGCGGCCGGAAGTGGGAGACCTTGCGCTCGTATTCCGCGGGCCGCACGCCGGTCACGAGACCGAGCAGCGCGGCGGCGAGCAGCGCGTTGGCCGGCACATGCATGTTGAAATCCACGTTGCCGTGCACCGCCGCCGCCACGAGGGCGCAGCCTGCGCCGAGCACGAATGCGCCGGAACTGCTCAACGCGCTGCCGGTCTCCGTCGAGGCCACGCGCACGAGCGAAAGAAATCCCCGCGCGCAGGCACCCAGCGCCGTGACGCTGACCACGATTAAAATGGCCATGCCCACGAAGCCGTATTCCGCCGCAAATTGCAGCCAGTCGTCGTGCGCAAAAATTGGATCGCCGCTCACATCCCCCGTCCGGTAAAGGCGCGCCGCATACTTGT
>JBOHXO010000528.1:0-5342 GCA_050737475.1 Chthoniobacterales bacterium | reverse complement strand
GCTCGAGCCATTCCTCCTCCCATTTTGCCGAGGTCATCCGTGTCCAGCGCCAGAGGGGTTCCATGCTTTACCATGGAGAGCATGGAGGGCATGGAGGCTGAAAGCATTTTCTCCATGACCTCCATGGCCTCCATGGTTAATCCAAGCTCATGCCTTCCCGTCTCATCGTCGCCGCAAGCGAGTCGAACGCCGACATGCTTTATGCCACCGGCTTTCACGCGCCGGACGCTTTTGCGTTCGTCGAGTCCGGCGGACGCACGGCGGTTTTGCTGAGTGATCTCGAAATTGATCGCGGTCGCAAGCAGGCCCGCGTGGACGCCGTCGAGTCGTATTCCGAGTTGCACGCCGCGTTGAAGCGCCGCAAAAAATCCGAGCCTCTGCACGCCGAGGTGATCGCCGCGTTCGCCCGCCGTCACAAGGCCGCGCGGCCGATCGTGCCCGCCGATTTTCCGGCCGGCCTCGCCGTGTCGCTCGCGAAACATGGTGTCGTCGTGAAGCCGATCGAGGGACATTTCTGGCCGAAGCGCGAAATCAAAACCGCGGAGGAAATTCGCGCACTCTCCGCCGCGTCGCGCATCACGGAGGCCGGCCTCGCCCGCGCATTCGAGATTTTGAAGACGAGCCGCATCCGCAAGGATCGCAAGCTCGAGTGGGGCAACTCCGTGCTCACCGCGGAGCGCCTGCGCGCGGAGCTCGAGTCCGCCATCCTCTTCCAGGGCGGCTTTGCGTTGAACAATTCCATCGTTGCGTGCGGCGCGCAGGCCTGCGACCCGCACGAACGCGGCCACGGCCCGCTGCGCGCCAACGAACTCATCATCCTCGATATTTTTCCGCGCGCCACGAAGACGGGATTCTTCGGCGACATGACGCGGACGGTCGTTCGCGGAAAGGCCGGCGACGCGCAGCGCAAATTGTGGGAGACCTGCCTCGAGGGCCAGAAACGCGCGCTCGAGGCGCTGAAGCCCGGCGTGGACGGAAAAAAATTGCAGGACGGCATCCGCGCGTTTTTCACGGAGCGCGGTTACGCGACAGAACAACACAATGGCCGCTGGCAGGGTTTTTTTCATGGGCTCGGACACGGACTCGGTCTCGAAATTCACGAGGAGCCGCGCATCGCAAAAACGAAGTTGCGCGCCGGGCAGGTATTCACGGTGGAGCCCGGCATTTACATTCCCGGCATCGGCGGCGTGCGCCACGAGGATGTGGTCGTGATCGCAAAAGGCGGCCACCGCGTGCTCAGCCGGTTTCCGAAACCGCTCGAAATTTAAACCATGATCACGCATCCACATTCCGACCACTCGCAGCAGGACACCGCGGAGGTGCGCGCCTTTTTTGAGCAATGGGCGATCTATCGCAAAATCGTGGACCTCGATTATCTCAATCACCACGGCGCCTACGCCGCCATCGAGGGCGCGCTGGCGGGCATTGGGCGTCCGTTTTCCTTTCTCGATCTCGGCGCGGGCGACGCGGATCGCACCAGTCGCGTGCTCGCCGGAAAATCCGTCACGCGCTACGAGGCCGTGGATCTTTCCGTCACGGCGCTCGGCCTCGCGCACGAGCACATCGCAAAACTCGGCTGCCCGGCGACATTTACGCCGGGCGATTTTTTCCAACTCGTGAAAAAGATGGAGCAGCCCGCCGACGTCGTGTTCATCGGGTTGTCGCTGCATCACCTCGTGGCGGAGGACAAACGGAAATTCCTGCCCGAGCTGCGCCGCATCGTGGCCCCGGGCGGACGCTTGATCGTTTACGAGCCGACTCGCGAACCCGGCGAGTCGCGTGACGAAGTGCTCGCGCGCTGGTGGCGGCACGTCGAATCGGCGTGGACGGAACTCACGCCTGAGGAACTCTCGAAGGCGAAGGAGCACGTATTCGGCAACGACTATCCCGAGCCCATTGACGACTACGTCGGAATGATGCGGGCCGCGGGTTTTACGAAGGCGGGCGTGCTCTATACCGATCCGCAGAGTCTCTATGCCGTGATCGAGGCCGACGCGTGAATCGCTTTCACTTGCGTTGAACGCAGCCCGGGCCACTTTGTCGAATACACGGGTCTGATTTCATCATTATGACGCTTTGGATTGTCCTCATTATTCTGCCTTTTCTGCTCGGCCTTTTCGCGCAGGCGAAAGTTTCGTCGGCTTTCAATCGCTGGAAAAAAGTGCGCGCCACATCGGGCGTGACCGGCGCCGAGGCGGCGCGTGAAATCCTGCGTGCTGCAAACATCAACGACGTCGAGGTTCTCGAGATCAACGACATGCTCGGCGACCATTACGACCCGACGAAAAAGCGGCTGTGCCTCTCGTCCGACGTTTACAACACGCCTTCCATCGCCGCGCTTGGCATTGCCGCGCATGAAGTCGGGCACGCGATCCAGGACGCGAAAGGCTACGCGCCGCTCCATCTCCGCATGGCCGTGGTGCCTGCGACGATGGCGGTCTCGCGCATCCTGCCATTCATCCTGATTGCGGGGTTCTTCGTGCCGCTGATTTTCTACAAACTCATTGGCATCGTCGCGATCTGCTACGCCGTGCTCGCGGTCTTCCAACTCATCACGCTGCCCGTCGAGTTCGATGCCTCGCGGCGCGCGAAGGTCATCCTCGGCCAGATGGGGCTCATCCAGCCTGGCACCGAGGCCGCTGGGGTGAACAACGTGCTCGATTCCGCGGCACTCACCTACGTGGCCGCTTTCGTGGCTGTGTTGGGGCAGTTGATCTACTATGTAATGATCATGCTGAACGACCGCCGGTGAAACAAAACACGCCGCCGGTTATTCTGACGATCGCGGGTTCCGATAATTCCGCCGGAGCTGGAATTCAAGCCGACTCCAAGACCATCACCGCGCTCGGCGGCTACGCGCTCACGGCGGTCACATGCGTCGTGGCGGAGGTGCCGGGCAAGGTCTCGATGATCCAGGCGCTGCGTCCCGCCATTGTTGCGGAGCAGGTTCGGCTCGGCTTCGAGGCGTTTCCCGTGGCGGCGGTGAAAACCGGAATGCTTTATTCCGAGGCAATCATCGAGGCGGTGATTTCCGCGCTGCTCGCGGCGGTAAAAGGCGTGAAGCAAAAGCCCGCGCTCGTGGTGGATCCCGTGATGGTCGCGTCGAGCGGGGACCTGCTGCTCAAGCCCGGTGCGATCCGCGCGTATCGTCGCGCGTTGCTTCCATTGGCGACGCTCGTGACTCCAAATCTCAACGAACTCGAAGTGCTCGCCGGACGCAAAATCTCAAACCTTCGTGAGATGGAATCTGCGGGTGCGGAACTGGCCGCGCAATTTCAAACGGCGTTCCTGCTCAAGGGCGGACATTTGCGCGGCCGCGAGGCGGTGGACGTGCTCGTCGAGCCGGGCGGCGGGAGCGAGCGATTCGTCGCGCCGTTCATTCGCGGCGCCGATCCGCACGGCACGGGCTGCACGTATTCCGCGGCGATCGCGGCGGGACTCGCGCACGGGAAATCGCTGCGCAAAGCGGTGGGCGAGGCGAAGAAATTCATCACGCGCGCCATCGAGCGGCGGCATCGCTGGGGCCGCACGGAGATTCTCGCTCACGCCACTGCGTGACGACTGCCACGTGGCCGCACGAGGCTAGAACCCTGGATTTTCCTCGGTCGTTCCCTTTTCGAACTCCGGCGGAATGCTCGCTCCGGCCTCGGCGCCGGTGGGATCCCACCACACGCGGGCAATCTTCCGCCACCACGTCGCTTCGAATGGGAAAAGCGTGCCTTCCTTCAATTTTTTGCGGACGGCGGTGCGCAGGTGATAGGACGAGGCGGTGGCGTCCACGTCCTTCATTTCGGGCGCGTAGAGCAGGAAGTTGCCGGGGAATTCCCAGTCGAAGCGGAAGAAACCGTATTTGCCAAACGTCTTCGAGCCCTCCGTATCATCCCGCACGGTGAGGTAGTAGCGGGCGTCCACGCGCGAAATCCATCCGGTGAATTTCCACACCTGCTTCGGCTTCTTGCTGAAGTCGCGGTAGTAGATCACGTAGCGGTTTGCGTCCAGCGGCAGCACGGCCACGCGATGGATGATGGAGGTGTCCACCACCGGTTTCGTGGGGTCCGGCGGCGGCGGATTTTTCGGCGCGTTCGGATCGGCTTCCTTGAACTCGAAGACGCCGAGCAGGCGCGTGTCAATATTCGTCGAGGACCAGCCGGTGAGCGGATTGTCGAAGAGGCAGCCGCCGAGGCCGAGCGGGAGCAGCACGAGCAACAGCAGCGCGAGCGGAGAGCGGAAGGACTTCATGGTTCGGGCGCGCTCCGGTGCGGGCCGCGCGGCGCACACTCTCTTCAAATCCATGTGCCGGGCGCAATCACGGAGTTCTTCGGCACGACCACGATGCCGTCGCGGATGTAGTAGCCTTTGCCGTCGGCATCCTGCGACTTGCCCTCGGGCGTGATGACGACGCCGTCGCCGATGCGCGCGTTCTTGTCGATGATCGCGTGGTCAATGATGCAGTTCTTGCCGATGCCGATGGAGGGCACGCCGACCGGTGCATCGTGAACGTCGTCGTCGTAGTAATCCGCGCCCATGAGGATGGTATTCTTCACGGTCGAGCCGGTGCGGATGATGCTGCGGATGCCGATCACGGCTTTCTCCACCTTCGAGTCGAGGATGTGGCAGCCGTCGGAAATAATGGCGCGATCAATGGTGCTGTTGCGCACGATGCTGGCGGGCAGGAAGCGCGGCTGCGTGTAGGTCGGCCGGCCGGCGACGTAGAAATGGTAGGAGGGATTGACCTCGGCGAGGTTGAGGTTCGCATCGAAAAACGCGCGGATCGTTCCGATGTCCTCCCAATAGCCCTGGAAAATGTAGGCGTCCACCTTGAGGCGGCCGATGGCGGACGGGATGATGTTTTTCCCGAAGTCCACCATGTCGTTGTCGAGGAGATCAATGAGCACGTCGCGGTTGAAGACGTAGATGCCCATCGAGGCCTGGTAGAGGTCGGCGTCGGGTTTCTGGCCAATGGATTCCAGCAAGTGCGCCGGGATGCGCAGCGTCTCCTGCACGGCGGGATCCTTCGGCTTCTCGACGAAACGCACGATGCGGCGGTTTTCGTCGGTTTGCATGATGCCAAATTCCGGCACGGACTTCCGGTCCACGGGGATGGTCGCGATCGTCAGCTCTGCGTCGCGCTCGATGTGCTGGCGCAGGATGTCGCGGTAATCCATGCGGTAGAGCTGGTCGCCGCTCAGGATGATGAAATAGTCCCACGGGCGGTTCAGGAAATACCGCATGTTCTGGCGCACCGCGTCGGCCGTGCCCTGATACCAATGCGAGCCCTCGGGCGTCTGCTGCGCGGCGAGAATTTCCACGAAGCTCGGCGAGAAATGGTCGAACTTGTAGGT
>JBOHXO010000527.1:0-6299 GCA_050737475.1 Chthoniobacterales bacterium | reverse complement strand
AGCCATGACAGTGGTGTAGTTGCGCGCGAACGTGGCGTCCGAATTATCGCTCATCGGGCTGAGAAAATTGTAATTGTGGATTTGTCTCTCCTTCAGGAGATCGACAATCCAGCGGATGCGCTCCCTGGCATCCGTCCGTTGCACCTCGTCGGTCCACGGCGATGGATCGGTTGCGCGAAGCGACTGCACGTAGGCGATCGCGACCCAGGCGGCGATTTCAGTGACGCCCCATTCGAATTGTTCGAAATAACCCCAGCCTTCGCGCGGTTTCGGGTCCGTGATTTCGAAATAGATGTTTTTATTTGCGATGAGCTTTTGGACCGCGTCGGCGCTCAGGGGTTCCCTCTGCTCGTTGGCATGAGTAGTGACGCTCGGGTCGTTGAGTTGAGTGATGACGTTGACCACATAGGGGAGCGTCGGGAACGCGGCCGGCAGCCTTGAAAAATCGACATATCGCGCGTAGTGCGCCATGTCCGCCGCCAGACTCCGGCGTCCGGTCTCGGTGAGTTTGTAATTCGAGATGCGCACCAGCTCGATGTATTCGAACGCCCGCTGAAGATCTTTCGGCGTCACCGCTTTGTCCGGTTGCTGATGGAACGATTTCATCAACAGCTCGTCTCCCTGCGCGGAGAGCATGGCCGCGAGCGACTGCGCTGTCGTCCACGCCTGGGTGATTGGCGCGTCGGGGTGCGGACGCGTGCCGCCGTCAGGTGATTGCGAATTCTTCAGCCTGGTGAACCACGTATCCTTGCACTGCGTCACCATCGTGTCGGCATTTGGCAAATTCCAAAAGTAATAGCCGCCAAACCCCAGCACCGGCGCGCCCGCCGCGAGCCCGAGCCCGACTTTCCACACGACGGGCGATCCCGGCAAAGACAACAGTTGCAGCAATGACAGCGCGGAGGGAATAAGCGCACGGAAGAGCTGGGTGACGCCCCATGCCAGAGTCCCAAACACGGCGATTCCCACCACAATGTGCACGGCCACGCTGGCCTTCTCGCCGAACGCGCCCATCACGGAATTCTGAATGGCGTTCATGCTGGCAAGGAGCGACCCGACGATGCCGAGCGCGGTCCACATGAAGGCGAGACCAGTGGTATTCTGTTTTTTTAGCGATGTCAGCAGATGGGTCTGTTCGTGCAGGAGCTGGCAGAACAGGGCATCGCGGCCATTGTCAGTGGAAATATCGAAACAACGGCGACCGGCCAGATCCTCCGGAATGTGCTGAATGTCCTCTCCGCGGAACACGACCACAAATGGCGCGGGCGCATCCGGGAAATCTTCGCGCTGTTGTTTGTCCACGACCGGCGTCCGACCAAGGCTGGCATTTCCGGGCGACGGGGAATCCTCCCTGGTTGAGAAGAGAATGATAATGAAGTCGGCCTCAGGCGCATGCTCCTTGAGCCACTTGTCGGCGTCATCGCCCAGCGCGGCCTCGGGGCGGAGCAAGTCCAGGTGTAATCCCAGCTCGCTACGCAGCTGCTGGGTCTGCTTTCCCATTCGCACAGATTCCTCCGCATAAACCAGAAGCACCTTTTTCATCCGTTTGTCCCTGCGCCCCCGATGAAGCATCCTGCGGGGTCTGTCAAGAGTGATGAGTCATCCGAACGTCCCTCGAATTTCAATCCCTCAAGCGGGAAAGTCCGGAGGAGGTTCTTTTGCTGCGAGACAGGGCCCGGACTACACGCGGCCTTTGCTGCCTGCGACGAACTTGAGCAGGCCGGGAAAGCGTTTTTCGAGATCGGTGTTGCGGAGCGAAGTGCGGCATTTGTTTCCGTCACTGCGCATGCGCACGAGGCCGGCCTCGCGCAGCACCTGGAAATGATGCGAGCGGGTCGCCTTGCTGATGTCCATGTCCACGTCGCTGCAGGTGCATTCGATTTTGCCCGCCTTCACGAGGTGGCGGACAATTTTGAGACGCCACGGATCCGACAGCGCATGCATCACTGCCGAGAGCGGCACAGTGCTGAGGGCCGGATGTCGGTAGGCTTTCTTCATGGGGGACTTTTCACAACATAGCACATGAAACGGTTCGACAACCGTCGAATTTCATGAGGTGCGTCGTCCGTGCAATTTTTGACTTTTGAGCGCGCGTGCAAAAATCCACCATGGCGCTCCCCCAATGAAAAATTTCTCCGCACTTCTCTTCGTTGCTGCCGCCGTGTCATGCCTGAGCGCCGCCCATGCGGGCGATGCCATTCAGATCGATACATCGAGCGTGTTCAACAACCGGCCCGTCACGACTGTCGTGGACGGCAAGCTCGCGCCGATGACGGGCGACGTGGATGCGGCCGGCGGCGTGATCACTCATGGTGCCGCGAAGTTGATGGGCTCCGAGGACCCGCATGCATTGCCCGACGACGGGAAATTTCCCGCCAACGCAAAGCACGCGCTCATCATCCTGCCCTACGCGACTGGCGACGCGAATTCGAAGCAGGCCCGCAAGTCACGTGGCGAGGACACGTTCTCGTTTTCCGTGCCGCCGAAAAAATATTCGAAGCTCTGGCTGATGACGACGAGCGGCCAGGGGCCGACCACGATCAATGTGGAAATGACCTACGCGGACAAGACCTCGCAGGCGCACACGCTCGAGGTGCCGGACTGGTATTGGGAGCTCAAACCGACCGATCCGTATCGCTGCTATGTGGCATCCGACCTCAGCAAATGGGGGCCGAAGAAACAGCTCGAAAAGGATCATCACTTCATTTTCGGGCTCGATATCCAGCCCGATCCAACGAAGACGCTGGAAAAAGTGACCGTCACAAAAACGAAGAAGGGCATCCTAGGATTTTTCGGCGCGACGGGAGAGGCCAGCAATCCGTAGCGGAGCAGGGAGAGCAACCCGCGGTGATTGCCCGCCAATCCGCGGAGGGCGACGCCAGCCGTGGCATCCATAATGGGGCCATGGAAAAAAGCCCCCTATTCGTTCAACCGTGCGGAGTGCTCGATGCCGCAGCGGAGCCGTCTTTCGACATGGAGGACAGCGAGGATTTCATCGGGCTTGCCGAGCAGTTGATGGACGGCCACCACGCCGGCATCCTGACGACCGTGGACGAGAAATACCGTCCGCATTCCCGCTGGATGGGCACGATGTCGTTCCGGGAATTTCCGCGTTTTCATGCGATCACTTCTCCGCAGAGCGCGAAGGTGCGGCATATCGAGCGTCAGCCGCATGTCGAGTGGATGCTCTCGAATCAGGATCTCACGCTCGTGCTCAATCTTTCCGGTGTCGCCCACATCCTGCGCGACGCGGCGTCCATCAAGCGGACATGGAAGGCGATCGGCGACAAGTCGCATGCGTTCTTTTTGAACAGTTTCAATGAGAAGCCGGGATTCGTCGTGATCGAGACGACGGTGGAGCGGATCGAGTGCACTGTGCCGCGATCAAATATCAAATGGCCGACGAGCGTGGAAACGTTTCGCCGCCGCCTGCTGGAGCCTGTGACGACTGTGCCCGGGCTGGCGACGAGGCAGGTCTCGGCGGCGAATCCATTGCCTCCTGCTGAAATGTTGAAGGTGGACGAGGGGCTCTGCCAGCAGGCCGAACAACTCGCGACCGGCGCCGACATTCACGAATGCAGCAACCTCACCGGCGCCTACAGGGCGGCCGTTGCCCAATATAATAATGGTGACGCCGCCATGCGCGCCGTTGTGAAGAGCGTGGAGCGCAGTCTGCGCCGGATGCTCACAAAGCTGCGACTCGATCACTATTCGCGTTTGCGGATCGGTGAGCGGTAAGCGTGCTTTATTCCAGCCGCCGCTTTGCCGGAAAGGCGAGCGAGGGAATCGCAAGGGCGGTGCCGATGGCCGCCAGCGTGCATGTCACGATCACGAAACTTTCCACGGCCGCCGTTGCCGGCAGCACGCCTTCCCCGGGCGTGGCCTTTAAAAGCATGAAAAGATTTTTCAATCCCACCGCGACGAGACTGCCGGGCACCATGGGAATGCATCCCACGACGGCCACCACCGAGCTGCGCAGCGATTGGGCTTCCTGCCAGGAGCGATCCGCGACGGCCAGCAGCAGTGCGGCGAAAAACGAAGACATCGGCAGGTTCAGTCCCCACGCGTCCAAGCCAGCGGTCCTCATTGCAAGGGCCAGCGCGCCCGCGCCGAAACAAAGTCCGATGATGCGGGGCGGACAATTGAAAAGAATTCCGAATCCGGCGGCGGCGATGCCACCGAAAAGCGCCTGATGCAGCAGATGCGATAAACAGGGCGTCACGGCGGTCAGACGTGGGTGAGTTGCTGAGCGGCGAGGAGGCCGAACGTCATGAACAGCAGGATGAGAATCACGCGAAGAGCGCGGGCCGCGGCAAGGTTGGGTTTTCCGTCAATGGCGTCCCACAGGGCGTTGAGAACCGCCGGGCCGGGGACCAGTAGCAGCACGGCCGCGGTCGTCGCGATGTCGAGATGGCCGCTTCCCACAAGACGCCCGCCGAGACCGGCGATCAGAGCCGAGACAAATGCGACCAGCGAGACGATGAAAAAAATATTCTGTTTTCGGTGAAGCAGAGCACGACGCAGCCATTGTCCGCAGGCGGCGCCCGCAAGGATGGGCAGGAAGGACGACCAATCCGCATCGAGCAGACGACCGAAAGCGGCGCAGGCAAGGCCGGTGGTCACGCAAACAAACCAGGCCGGATAGGCGCCGGATTTGAGCGGGACCGACTCGACTTCGGCCAGCGCGGAATCGCAATCCAGGTGGCCGGCGGCGATTCGATCAACGAGCCCCATCAAGGTCTCGGCGCATCGCAGATTCACGCCGTGCTCGCCCACCTTGCCCATTTGCGCGCAGGACTCCCCGCCGCGCCGCAGCATGACGATTACCGCCGCGTGCTGGCAATAAACCTCCGTCGAATCGCATCCAAATCCGCGAGCCGCATCCACAATGGCCATGTGAACGGTCCGTGCGTTGGCGCCCCATTCCAAAAGCATGCGTCCAATCGTCAGCGCAAGCCGGGCGACGTGGTCGAGTGGTGCGGATGAGACCGGCATTTCAATCGCACCGGGAGGCTTTCGCAATGGCAGGAAGTTTCCCGCGGTATGCGGTGGGCGAGCAGCCCGCCAGCTTCCGAAACACGCGATTGAAGTGCGTGAGCGAGCCGAACCCCGCCTCAAACGCGGCCTCGCTGATGCGGCGATTCGGGTCGAGCAGCAGCGCCTTCGCCTTCTCGACACGCACCCGGGCGAGGTAGTTGGTGAATGTGAGTCCGGTTGCCTTGCGGAACATCTTGCAGAAATAGTAGGTGCTCACATGCAGTGCCCCGGAGATTTCCGCGAGTGGAATCGCTTCGCCGCTTCGCTCCCCGACATACGCCTTTGCCCGCCGCACCAATGGCGGCTCGGAGGCGGACTCGCGCACGAGAAGCTGGTTGCCGACGATGCCGAGATGCGTCGCAAAAATTTCAAGCAGCCGCACGGCGCCGGCATATTTTTCCGGTGAAAGCACGCGGCTGTGAAAATACGCCTGCTCGAGCCGGCGCAGGTCCACGTTCACGCCCCACTCGATGATTTTCCGGGCGATTCGATCGAAGCGCGCCGCCGTGGGCGGATGCAGCGCGACCTGGCCGGTCTGCAGGAAGCCGGCAAGTTTTTCGCCGATGCGCACGGGCACCGCGGTGTCGCAAAGTCCCGCAAAGCAGGTTTCCGACGAGGCGCACGTCGCATCGAGCCCCGCGATTTTTTCCTGCATCCGAAGACAGGCTGCGCAGGATTTGCTGGATTGCGCGAGGAGGGCGCAGAAGGGGTTTTCGTTGCGGTGGCCATGGAGCGCGGGCGACCAGTTTTGCGGCGGTCGCAGCGTGAGAGGGAGCTCCGTGGCAAGGCAAAAGGCCCGCTCGTAGTCGCGATAGATTTCCGAGCGACTCAATTGATTGATGAAGCCGGCTGCCGTGCTGGCCATGCCGATAGATTACCGGCGCGTCGGCAGTGAGGCAAGGTGCGCAATTGTTCACGCAAGCCACGCTCGCCCATTATGGAAGATCGAAATCGTCCTCGCTGACGAGCAGCACCGGGCATGGGGCGTTGCGCACGACGTTCTCAGTGGTTCTCCCGAGCAGCCGTGCGCGGTCTTCGTTTCGTCCGTGCTTCGCGATTACGATGAGATCCACTTCGCGAATGATCGCCTCGTTGATGATGCCGCAGTGAGGCGGACCGTCGCAGAGTGCCGTCTCGACTTCCGGGCCGGGAGCGAGCCCGACTTCCTGCAGCTGCGCAAGCACCTCGTCCATGGCGTGCCACTCGTCGTCCTGGGTGAGTTTTTCTCCGGTGTGATGGGCCGGCAGGTGGATGTGCAGCAC
>JBOHXO010000526.1:0-11386 GCA_050737475.1 Chthoniobacterales bacterium | reverse complement strand
GCGTCACGTTGACCATGGTCACTTTGTTGTCGGACCCGACGATGCCCATGCGATTGAGGCCCTGCAAATTGTCAATCGCGCGCTGCGGCACGACCATCGCGTTTTTGTCAATACGCGTGGTGGCGGTGACGAGGCCGAACTGGCCGGGGCGAAGAAGGTTGCCCGTGTTTGGAAAAACGCCCTGCACCGAAATCGAGCCGGTATCAATGCCGACGACGTTGTTCACGCTCGTGAGTTTTCCGACCACCGGCTTGCCGTCCTTCCCCGTGTAGGGAACGCCGCTGGCCAGTGTGAGCGTGAGCGGCAAAGCGGGGCCATCGAAACCCGGCATGCCAATCGGCGACTTTCCGGGATCCGCGAAATATTGCTCGATGAAACCCACATAACCCTGCTCGGGAATCATGAAATTCACCTTGATAGGGTCCACCTGAATGACGGTCGACAGCGTGCCTGACGAAGGCCCGACGAGGTCGCCCACCTGTGCGGTCGCGATGCTCGCGAGTCCGGTGACCGGCGACGTGATCTTCGTGAAAGTCAGATTGAGTTGCGACTGCTCGACCGACGCCTGCGCCGCGGCGACAGCGGCCTTGTCGGCTTCGAAGGCCTGCGTCTGATCGTCGTATTGCTGGCGGCTGATGACGTTCTTTTTATAAAGCTCGTCCGCTCGCTCCGCAGTGAGCTGGCTCGCCGTGAGTTGCGCCTGAGCCTGCGCGAGCGAGCCCTTCGCCTGGTCCAGTGCGGCCTGGAAGGGACGCGGATCAATTTCGAAAAGCACGTCGCCCGCATTCACGTAGGCGCCGTTGCGGTAATTCTGCGACATCAAATAACCGCTCACCTGCGCGCTGATGTTCGCGTTGATATTTCCGGCGACGGTCGCCACCCATGTCTCCTGGATCGGCGCATCCTGCGGCTTCACCGTGAGCACGTCCACCGTCGGCGGCGGCGCCTGCGGAGCGGTCGCCGGCTTTTCGCAGCCCGCGATCAAAATGCCGAGGGCGATTGCCATTGCTGCGGCGGATGCGCGTTGAGCTGGCGGGAATTGAGAGGCCTCTCGTGGATTCACGGAATCTCGATTAACAAGCCCCCGTGCGTTCGGCGAATGAAAAAGCGCGACGTTCCCGCGACGAGTTTGTGATTCTCTCGAACCTGCGAATGTGGTTGATTCCTCGCGGAATGCGGAATCGAACCGTTATTCGGTTGTTATATGTGCTCGCTGTCGTCGCAGGTGCGCTGCCTCCCGTTTTATTTCTCGGCTACGCGTATCGGCAGGGCGTGACGCAGGTCGAGCACGAGATGGATTTCGTCGGCACGGGAACGCTTACGCGCACCGAGTTTGTGCTCAACACCGTCGGAAGCACGCTCCGCAAAATCGCGAGCCTCACGACGGGAAAAGTGGATGAAGCCACCCTCACCACTCTGCGGCAGGCGGTGTTCCTGAATCGTTTTGTGCAGGGCCTCGGCATCAGGCGGGGGAATGCGCTGCTCTGCACCAACGAGCGCCTTTACGAACAACCCGAGCCGATCCTCGATCCGTTGCTTCCTCCCCTGCCCCGCCCCGGCGTCCTGGAATTGCAACCGCCCACCGAGCGGGGATTCCAGACGAAATCGCTCGTGCTCGTTTACGCCTTCGCGCCCGACACGGCGGTGGAAGCCCTCATCAATCCCCAGATCCTCAGCGAATTTTTCACCGACTTTGCACGGGCATCGAACTGCCGCGTGTTCGTCTATTTTGGGGATACCGTGCCGCTCACCGACTTTGGCGGCGACAATATCGCGGCACCCGCAAAGAGCGAACTAACGTCCGAAAACACGATACATTGGCGCGACGGGCGACTCGTGCGCGTCGCTTACTCGAAAAAATATCCCGTCTACACCGTGACGGTCGCGAGCATGTCCGTCGTCCACGCAAAAACGATGCACAGCCTCGTGACGTTCACGATCGCGGGCGTGTGCGTCTCCGCACTGCTGGCATGGCTCATCATCCGCCTCGCCCGCCGCACGCGCACGCTCGAGTCCGACCTCCGCGAGGCCGTGAAATACAGCGAGATCGACGTCCACTATCAGCCGATCATTGACCTCCAGACCGGCCATTGCGTCGGCGCCGAGGCGCTCATGCGCTGGCAGCACCCACGCCATGGAATGATTCCCGCCGGCGAGTTCATCGGCATCGCGGAAAAAAGCGAACTCATCGTGCCGATGACCGAACTGCTGCTCAAAAAAACCGCCGCGACGCTCGGGCCGCTCCTGCGGGAGTATCCCACGCTCCACATCGGCATCAACCTCGCGCCGCAGCATTTTGCCAGCATGCGCATTCTCGAGGCCATGAACGCCGTCACGAAAAAGGATCTGCCGTCCGCGCAGCTCATCTTCGAAATCACCGAACGCGGTCTCGTCACCGATGAAAATTCCGTCGCGCGCGCCGTGATGAGCGGGATCGTCGCCGCTGGCGCGAAGCTCGCCGTGGACGACTTTGGCACCGGCTACTCGAGCCTGAGCTACCTGCAGCGCTTCCCGCTCGATTACCTCAAAATTGACAAGGCGTTCGTGGATGGCATCGAGAGCGAGACCACCAGCTCCGGCCTCGTGGACCAGATCATCCGCATCGCAAATTCACTCGACATGAAAATCATCGCCGAGGGCGTGGAGCAGCCTTTCCAGGCCGCCTACCTCAAGGCGCATGGCGTGCAATACGCGCAGGGATGGTTCTTCGCCCGTCCGTTGTCGGCGGATCAATTTCGGGAATTCGTCCGCACGAGAAATATGCCCGTGGCGCGAGTGGAAGTGTTGAAACGTTGAGGCGTTGCAGGGCGTTCCCCTTCGCCCGAAAACTCCCCGGCTAAACAAATTTTCCGGGATTCAAAATCGAGCCCGGATCAACAGCGCGCTTGATCTTCGCGTGCAATTCCCGCGTCTCCGCGGAGAGCGCATCGTCCCACCAGCGCAGCTTCGCGAGGCCGATGCCGTGCTCGCCGGTGATCGCCCCGCCCCACTCCAGGACCTTCGCGAAAAGACGATCGAGCACACTCTCGACCGCCGCGTGAACTTTCGGATCCTCGTAGCTCGCGGCCATCACGTTCACGTGGATGTTGCCGTCGCCGGCATGGCCGAAACACGCAATGGGAAAACCGCTTTCCTTTTCGAGCGAACGCGCGAAGTCCACAAGGTCCACGAGCCGTCCGCGTGGAACGACAATATCCTCGTTGAGCTTGATGAGGCCCGTGGCACGCAACGAAGTCGAGAAGCTGCGGCGCAGATTCCAAAGTCCGTCGCACGCCGCCTCGTCGAGCGCGGTATCCACTTTCGTCGCCTTCGCCTCGCGAAGCACATGGGCAAGATCGCGCGTCTCTGCCTTCACGCTCGCCGGCTGTCCGTCAATCTCGATGAGCACATGCGCGTCGCCGGGCGGCACCTTCGCCTCCGGCATGCGGATGCGTGCCGCCTCGAGCGTGAAGCGGTCCGCAACCTCCACCGCCGCGGGCAGGTAGCCATGGCGAAAGACGGATTGCACCGCGGCGGCCGCGGCCCGCATCGTCGGAAATCCCGCGGAGAGCACGGCGCGCGCCGGCGGATGCGGCAGCAGGCGCAGCGTGGCCTCGGTGACCACGCCCAGCAGGCCCTCGGAGCCGACGAACATGCCGATGAGGTCGAAGCCGGTTTTGTTTTTGTGCGTGCGGCCGCCGAGCTTCACGACGGTGCCGTCCGCGAGCACGACCTCGAGGCCGAGCACGTAGTTGCGCGTCACGCCATATTTGAGGCAGCGCGGGCCGCCGGCGTCCGTCGCGATGTTCCCGCCGATGCTGCAATCGCGCAGGCTCGCGGGGTCCGGCGGATAGAACAACCCCTTCTTTCGCGCGCGATCCTGCAGTGTGCCGGTGATCACGCCGGGCTGCACGCGCGCCACGAAATCGCGGTCGTTGATTTCGAGAATGCGATTCATGCGTTTCGTGCCGAGCACGATGCCGCCGCGCTGCGGCACCGCGCCGCCGACATATCCAAAGCCAGCGCCGCGCGTGGTGACAGGAACCTTCGCCGCCTGCGCGGCCGCGAGCACAAAACTCACCTCCTCGACCGACGCGGGAAAAACCGCGAGGTCCGGACGCCGCGCGGCGAACCACTTGTCCCCGCTCACCGCGTCGAGCTCGGCCGGCGCGGTCTTCACCGCATCCGCGCCAAGTTTCACGCGGAGTTTGCGCAGCAGTGCCGCGGATTTGCTCATTTAAAGAATCCCGGTTTCACCGGGTCACATGCCCATGATCTCGTAGCCGCCGTCCACATAGAGGACCTGGCCCGTGATCGAGGCCGCGCCGTCGCTCGCGAGGAAGACGCCGGTCTGGCCGAGCTCCTCGGTCGTGCAACTGCGCTTAAGCGGCGCGTGATCCTCGTAGTGCTTCATCATTGCCGAGAAGCCGGAGATGCCGCGGGCGGCGAGAGTTTGCACGGGGCCGGCGCTGATGCAGTTCACGCGGATTTTTTTCGCACCGAGATCGTAGGCGAGGTAGCGCGTGCTGGCTTCGAGCGAGGCCTTGGCGACACCCATCACATTGTAATGAGGCACAACCTTCACCGAGCCGTAGTAGCTCATGGCGACGATGCTGCCGCCGTCCGTCATGAACGGCGCGGCTGCGCGGGAAAGCGCGACGAGCGAATAGGCCGACACGTCGTGCGCGACACGAAATGCCTCGCGCGTCGTGGAAACAAAATCGCCCTCGAGCGCTTCCTTCGGCGCGAAGGCCACCGAGTGCAGCATGAGGTCGAGCTTCGGCGAGATTTCCTTCACCGTCGTGAAAAAATCGTCAATCTCGGTGTCGTTCGTCACATCGCACGGAAACAGCTTCGTCTCCGGGCCGAACTCCGAGACGAGTTCCTCGACGTTTTCCTTCAACCGCTCGCCCTGGTAATTGAAAATGAGTTTTGCTCCGGCTTTGTGCCAGGCCTTCGCGATCGCCCATGCGATGCTGCGCTTGTTGGCCACGCCGAATACAACACCCGTCCTGCCGGAAAGAATCTGATCACTCATACGTCGCACCAACTTCCCGCCCGCGGGCGCCCATTGTCACCAAAAAAATCCCATCGACGGAAATCGGCGGTCCCCAAACCTCACCGCTTCACCGCAACGGCGCGTCTTTTTTTTGCCCGCTCGATGGCACGGACGCCGAGATCGTAGCCAAGCAGCGTCAGGAAATAGCAGGCCGTGCCGAGCACCGCGCCCAGCACCGCGCCGCCAAGGAACAACAGACCCCACACGCCGGAGGCATCCGTGAACAATTGCCAGAACCGCCACGTGAGCTTGTCCATGATCGCCTGGAACTGCTCCATGAGCGACGGACGATCGAGAAGGAACGACCCGATTTTCAACTGCAGGTAGAGGAACAGCGGAAACGTGAGCGGGTTCGTAATCCAGCAGCCGACGAGCGCGGCGGGCAGGTTCGCACGAAAGATGACCGCCAAAAACGCCGCCGGCACGCTCTGCAGCGGCATCGGCAGCACCGAGAAGAACGCCCCGATCGCCAGTCCCAGAGCCGCTCCGTGGCGATCCCAGTGCCAGACACGCGCGTCGAACAGCCGCTCGCCGAACGCGCGATGCAGGAAAGTGCCACGCAAATGCTTGATGCGGGGCACATGGCGCAGATATTTGCCGGCCCACGACCGTCTCCATTGGGATGGCTTCACGTTAACGTAACTTCCGTTGGCGATATTTTGACATTTACAAACCTGCGCGCGGCTTGCTTATTCGTCGGAACAGCACCCAGCGCGTATGAAGAAAATTGAGGCGATCATCAAACCTTTCAAGATGGAAGATGTGAAGGAAGCATTGGCCGAGGTCGGTATCGAGGGCATGACGGTGAGCGAGGTCAAGGGCTTCGGTCGCCAGAAAGGTCATACCGAGATTTACCGCGGCAGTGAATATACCGTGGACTTTTTGCCCAAGGTAAAATTCGAGATCGTCGTCGCGGACGGCAGCGTCGAAAAGACCGTGGCCGCCATTTCGAAAGCCGCGAAGACCGGCAAGATCGGTGACGGCAAGATTTTCGTGCTCCCCGTGGAGAGTGCCATTCGCAGTCGCACCGAGGAAACGGGCGAAGAAGCCATCTAAGCCGCCTCCGGCTTTTTAAATCCCAACGCCGTGTCCGCTCCGCGCGGCCGGCTTCTTTTTGTAACCTATGGAGTGGTGGCAAGCTCTGATTCTCGGCCTCGTCGAGGGACTCACGGAATATCTGCCCGTCAGCTCGACCGGGCATTTGCTCATCGCGCAGCGCCTGATCGGAATCGGCTCGAGCGAGTCGGCGGACGCCTTTGCGATTTGCATCCAGTTCGGCGCGATCCTCGCGGTGCTCGGCCTTTATTTTGGCCGCGTGCGTCACATGGCGATGGGCTGCCTGGGACGCGATCCCGAGGGGCTCAAGCTGTCCATCAATGTCATCGCGGCGTTTATTCCCGCAGCGGTCATCGGCCTCCTGCTGGAAAAGCCGATCAAGAAATATTTGTTCGGCGGTGATACGCTTGGGCTGTGGCCGATCGTTGGCGCCTGGTTTGTCGGCGGCGTGGCGATCCTTGCGTTCACGGCCTGGCGCAGCAGCCGCAAGGCCGTCCTCAAAAAGCCTCTCAAGCTCACGGATCTCACAATTCCCGCCGCCGTTCTCATCGGCGTGATTCAATGCCTCGCGATGTGGCCCGGAGTCAGCCGCAGCCTGGTGACCATCGTGGGCGGCCTGATCGTGGGCATGGGCCTTCCCGCCGCCGTGGAGTTCAGCTTTTTGCTCGGCATGGTGACACTGACGGCGGCCACCGCGCACGACGGATTGAAATTCGGCCATGAAATGCTCACGAATTTCGGCGCAGTGCCGCTCGCGATCGGTCTGATCGCCTCGTGGTTGAGCGCGGTCATCGCCGTGAAATGGATGGTCTCGTATCTGAACCGTCACGGCCTCGCGATTTTCGGCTACTACAGAATTCTTATTGCGATCGTGGTGGCGGGTCTGATCCTCGCTGGTATCTTCAAGGCCTGATATGTCCGCCTCCCCCATCCTCCCCGATCTCCAGGGCAGCGTGTTGTGCGAGGACGTGCGCGCCGAGATCAGCGGGCAGCAGACGCTCATCGGCGTCATCACGCTCGTCCCCGCGCCAATGCTGCCGGTCGCGTTTTTCAAGCTCTGCCTGTGGACGCGCTGGTGCGGCGGCGAAGGCACCTTCACCCAGCGCTCGCTCATCATCTCGTCCGAAGACGAGCAAATCCTCGCCGAGTCGCGCGTCCAATTCACGCTCAACGAAATGGAAGGCCACGCGACGAACGTCCATGTCTTCGGCGGCGTGAAATTCGAGCGCTACGGCATTCACCATGTCGAAATTCACCTCGACGACGAATTGCAGCTCCGCTTTCCGCTGGCCGTCGTGCAAATAGGCGCGCC
Source organism: Chthoniobacterales bacterium (assembly GCA_050737475.1). GTDB lineage: Bacteria > Verrucomicrobiota > Verrucomicrobiia > Chthoniobacterales > JAATET01 > JAATET01. Next base: position 3,980 of record JBOHXO010000526.1, on the reverse strand, counting down.
CGCATAACGGCCCGCGGCGCCAGTCAAAAACTTGCGCCGCCATTGCCCCGCATTTATTCTGGCGGACTATGCGTATCTTTTTGTTCTGGGCCATGCTTGGAGTCGCTGCGGCGGCTCATGCGGCTGACTCCGGACAAAAACAGCAGGTCGCCCGCACACGCATCGCCGATGGATTCGACTTTCCCGTCGGGAAGCCAAACGCCGACGGCTACTACAAGGCGCGCGGCTTCCGGCCGAACGGCCACCTCGGTGAGGACTGGAACGGCCTTGGCGGCGGCAACACCGATCTCGGCTCCCCGATTTTTTCGACCGCGCACGGCCTCGTCGTCTTCGCTCGCGACGTCCATCTCGGCTGGGGCAATGTCGTCGTCATTCGTCACGTCTTTTACGAGAACGGCCACCTCGTCACGATTGATTCGCTCTACGGTCACCTCGATGCCATCAAAGTGAGGGAAGGCCAGCAGGTGCTGCGCGGCCAGCTCATCGGCACCATGGGCACGGCGCATGGCATCTACCCCGCGCACCTCCATTTCGAAATCCACAAGAACATCGCGATGGGTGTCACGCGCAACGGATTCAAGCACGACTACACGAATTACTACTCGCCCACGGAATTCATAAACACCCGGCGCAGCCTGCCCGGCGGCGGCCGCACCACGCTCGTCGCCATCAACACCTTCACCGAGACGCGCACCTTCAGCGCCCCGACCAACGGCGGCGCTGCCATGAAAAAGAACACCACCAATACCGACAACGCCGACATCGTTCCCCCGAAGCCCGATTCCTCCGGAAAACGCACACCCAATTTCCGCGTCAACCGATTTGGCGACCTCGAGGATAATTTCTAGGCCGCCGCCGTTCCATCATGTTCACTGCAACCTCGCTCGCGGCCACCGCTCCATGACGCAATTTCTTCGCGCCGTTTTTACCGCCATCCTCCCCGTCGCCTTGCTCACCGGCAGCCTCCGCGCCGCGCCGGACATCATCCACAGGAGCCTCGTGCGCATTCAGACCGTCTCGCAGGACCCCGATTACACCGCGCCGTGGAACCCCGGCAACGTCGGCCAGGGCATCGGCGCCGGCTTCGTGATCGAGGGCGACCGCATCATGACGAACGCCCACGTCGTCAGCAACGCCCGTATGATCTGGATCACCCGCGCAGGCGATCCGACCCGCTATCCCGCGAAGGTTCTCCACGTCGCACACGACAGCGACCTCGCCGTGTTACGGCCCATGAACATGAGTTTTTTCAAGACCATGCAGCCGCTCAAGCTCGGCGGAATTCCAAAGATCGAATCCACCGTCATGGTCTACGGCTATCCCATCGGCGGCGAGAGCGCGTCCGTCACGCGCGGCATCGTCTCGCGCATCGAGACCGAGGACTACAGCCACTCCGGCGCGGACATGCACCTCGTCGTGCAGATTGACGCCGCAATCAACCCCGGCAACAGCGGCGGCCCCGTGATCCAGGACGACCTCATCGTCGGCGTCGCGTTCCAGGGCTACAGCGGCGACGTCGCGCAGAACACCGGCTACATGATTCCCACGCCCGTCATCAAACGCTTCCTCACCGACATCGAGGACGGCCACTACGACCGCTACGTGGACCTCGCAATCACCACCTTCCCGCTCTACAACCCCGCCGCCCGCCGCGCCCTTGGCCTGCCCGACGACAGCCGCGGCACGATGGTGAGCAGTGTTTTCGGCGGCGGTTCCTCAGCCGACATCCTCAAGCCGCGCGACGTCATTCTCGCCATTGACGGACACCCAGTCGCCAGCGACGGCACGGTCCAGCTCGATGGCAGCAGCGTCGAGATGTCCGAGATCGTCGAGCGCAAATTCAAGGGCGACAAAGTGGAGATTGATGTCGTGCGCGACGGCAAGCCGCTCAAGCTCACCATCCCTCTCGACGAGCCGTTCCCATTCAACCTTCACGCCTACAGCTACGACGTGAAGCCGCGCTATCTCATCTTCGGCGGCCTCGTCATGCAGCCGCTCAACGAGGATTTCATCGCCGCCACGCAGGTCAAAAACTCCCGCACGCGCTACTACTTCGATCACTTCCTCGAGAACAATCTCTACAAGGAGCGCCCCGAGATCGTCATCCTCAGCAACATCCTCTCCGATCCCGTCAACGCCTACGCCGACGAATTTTACCAGGCCATCGTGGACAAGATCAATGGGACGAAAATCAAGACGCTCGACGACGCGGCCGCCGCATTCGCAAAACCCTCCGAGTATTACGTGATCGAGTTTCTCGGCGACAGCCGCCCGCTCGTGCTCGAGGCAAAAGCCGTCGAAGCCGCACGGGCCCGCATCATCAAACGCTACGGCCTGCACCGCGAATCGAATTTGAAGCCATGAGCACATTTGAAAAAATGCGAAATTCGAAATGGGCAATTCGAAATGTTTTGCCCCGCCACTTTCCATTTCACATTTCACATTTCGCATTTCGCATTTTCCTGATCGCCTTCGTCGCCCTGCGCGCCACCGCCGCCGACGAGCCATCGAAGGACGTCGCAAGTCTGCCCACTGCGGCCTCCGTCGTGCGCGTGAACTCCACGAACCAGGCATGGAATTTCGACCGCCCATGGTTGAAACGTCCGCCCTTCACGCGCCGTGGCATCGGCGTCGTGATCGAGGGCGGCCGCGTGCTCGTCACCGCCGAGACCATCGCGAATCACACCTACGTCGAACTCGAACGCCCCGGCAATTCCGAGAAAATTCCCGCCGTGATCGAGCGCGTGGACTACGAATCGAACCTCGCGCTCCTCAAGCCGCAGGACCCGAAATTCCTCGACGGCACCGTGCCAGTTTCGCTCGCGAAAAGCGTGCAGGTCGGCGCGAAGCTCAACGTCCTCCAGCTCGAGACCACCGGCGCCGCCGCCTTCACGCCCGCCACCGTCACCACCGTGACCGTGGGCGGCTATCCCGCCGACGGCATCGCGCTCCTCATCTACCGCGTCAGCGCGCCGCTCCAATACCGCGACAACAGCTTCACGGTTCCCGTCTTCCACGGCGACAAACTCGCCGGGCTGCTCATGCGCTACGACTCGCGCTCGCAATCCGCCGACCTCGTGCCGGAGGGCGTGATCTCCAACTTCCTCGCCCGCGCCGACAAGCAACCCTACAATGGCATCTCGCGCGCCGGCATCACCTTCTCCCCCACTCGCGATCCGCAATTCCGCCGCTACCTCGGCATGAAAAAGGACCAGACCGGCATTTATGTCGTGAGCATCGCGCATGGCGGGTCGGCCGAGAAGGCGGGCCTCAAGCAGGGCGACGTCGTCCTCCGCGTGAACGGCTACGACATTGACGAAGACGGCAACTACCCGAATCCCGACTACGGCAAAATCCCCTTCAGCCATCTCATTTCCACGGCCCGTCTGCCGGGTGGCGAGATCCTGCTCCGCGTGTTGCGCGACGGCAAGGTGGTGGATCTGCAGCTTCCGCTCGAGCCGCGCGATCCGTCGAAAATCATCAGCGAGCCTTACGTGCTCGATCACGCGCCGCGCTACTACATCCTCGGCGGTCTCGTTTTCCAGGAACTCTCGCGCGCCTACCTGCGCGAGTGGGGCAGCGATTGGAAAACCGACGCGCCCGCCCGCCTCATCTATCTCGACGAATTCCAGGACGAACTTCCCGCGGATCGCGGCCGCATCGTCTTCCTCAACGACATTCTCCCCGCAGACACCTCAGTCGGCTACGACGACGTGGACCAGGTCGTCGTCCAGAAAATCAACGGCCGCGTGATCAAGAGCCTCGACGACGTGGCCGAAGCCGTGAAGCACCCCGTGAACGGCTTCCACAAAATCGAACTCGAGTCCGATCCCGGCGTCCTCTACCTCGACGCGAAACAAACCGCCGATACCGCCGAGGAGCTGCGCAAGTCCTACGACCTCCCCGCTCTCGACAATCTCAACGACCCCGAGACGAAGGTCGCGCCTTGATGATTTGAATCTGGTGGGGCGGTTTCGACG
>JBOHXO010000525.1:0-1506 GCA_050737475.1 Chthoniobacterales bacterium | reverse complement strand
GGCGGTGCGGTGCAGTCGCTGGGAAACCAGAGCCTTCGCGATGCGCGTTTCCTGTCCCCGGCTTACACCGACGCCACGGTCACCACGGTTTACATGAGCTTCATGATGCAGCTCGAGAACACGAACAATACCTACCGAGCCTTCGAGCTTCATCAGACCACCAGCAACGACGGCGACCGCAAGTTGCAGATCGGCACGGGCGAGCAGGGGTCGTCCGACTTTTTTGTGCGACTTTTCAACCAGAACAATTTCGGCTTTTTCGCCGACCTCGGCCCGGCCAACACCGATGTGAATTTCTTCGTGGCCAAGTTTGTCTTCGGCGACACGAACGATACGGACAGCCTCACGCTCTGGATGAATCCCGAGGATCTCGGCAACGAAGCGGGATCCACGCCGGATTTCTTCAAGGATACCTTCAACATGCAGTTCAACATCACGACGTTCGCGCACTTCGGCGATGGCGGCGCGACATGGGACGAGCTGCGATTCGGAAACACCTTTCAGGATGTCACCACGGTGCCTGAGCCGCGGACCTATGCCATGCTGATGACCTTCGGCCTCCTGTTTTTCCTGCAGCGTCTCCGGAGCCGCAGGGCCTGAGGCGGGTTCTGGGCGGCCGGCCGGTCAAATTCCAGGTTAACTGGTGAACGTCCTGGCTTTGGACGGTTGCCCGGACGCCGGTATGCTTAAACGATGCCTTCCCCCGGCCCAAAATGTTTCCACGGGACCCGCAATTTTTTGCTTCGAAATCCGCTGCACGGGGCGTGCACACCGGCCCGGGACTCCGGGGTCATTTGCTTTGATATCCTTCCTGTGCGAATAAACTCATGGTCCGGCCACCCGCACCCGGCGGGAATGGCTTCGCCCCCAATTTTTAACGCCCCCTCACCGGGATTCCGAAATCGCCCATGAAACCGGCCGAGCATCCGCCGCATTTCCTCCTGCCTCGCGGCCGGTGGATCGCCGCTGCGTTGGCAGTGTGGGTGCTCGGTGCCATTGCCTCCGCGGCCCATGCGCAGAGCGAGACGGTTCTCCAATACTTCAACACGAAATGGTCGGAGATCGAGCGGCGGATGCCCGAGCTCGCGGAAGCCGGCTACACCTCGCTCTGGCTGCCGCCGCCGCAAAAATCGAGCGCGGGCACCTTCTCGGTCGGCTACGATCCGCTGGACCGATTCGATCTCGGTGACAAGGACCAGTCCGGCACCGTGCCGACCGCCTACGGCACGAAGGCCGAGTTGATGCGCATGGTCGAGACGGCTCATCGTTTCGGCATCCGCGTCTATTTCGACAATGTCATGGCCCATAACGCGGGCAACCTCAGCAATGTGCCCGCCGGCACGTTGTTCCCCGACATCCCCGGCTTCGTGCCGGAGGATTTTCACCTCGTGCGCAAGGAAGGCGGCGGCTGGCGGAAGGCATCGGACTCGATTGATTACGGCGACGAGTGGCAGGTGCTGAACCGCAATCCCTTCGCCTACGACATCGCGCAGGAGGATCCGAACA
>JBOHXO010000524.1:0-2840 GCA_050737475.1 Chthoniobacterales bacterium | reverse complement strand
GTATTGGCTCCCGCAACCGAGGAGGTGGTCGTCTGCTGGCCGAGGGCGAGCGACGTGTCCGTGCCGGCCGCGATCGTGAGGACCAGGGTGGCTGATCCCGTGCCGCTCGCATTGGTCGCGCTGATGGTGATGTTACTCGTGGCAGCGAGGTTCGGATAGCCGCTGATGACGCCGGTCGTGGTGTTCAGGAACAGGCCCGAGGGCAATCCCGCCGCTCCGTAGCTGGTCGGCGCGTTGGTCGCGGTGATCTGGTAAGTGAAGAGCTGGCCGACCGTTCCGCCCTGGTTCAGCGAGCTGTTGATCACCGGTGCCGATCCCGGCGCGCTGATCGTGAAGACCAGCGTCGCTGTGCCGGTGCCGCTGGCGTTGGTGGCGCTGATGGTCGTGTTCGTCGTGCCGGTCGCGGTGGGTGTGCCGGTGATGGCGCCGGTCGTGGTGTTGATCGCCAGTCCCGCAGGCAGCGGCGTGGCGTTGTAACTCGTCGGCGTGTTCGTCGCCGTGATCTGGTAGGTCAACGCCGTGCCGGTGGTGCCGGCCTTGGTCAGCGCGCTATTGATGACCGGAGCTCCCGACGCGGAGATCGTGAAGACCAATGTGGCCGAGCCGGTGCCGTTCGCGTTGGTGGCGCTGATGGTCGTGTTCGTGGTGCCGGCGGCTGTCGGAGTGCCGGTGATCGCGCCCGTCGTCGTGTTGATCGCCAGGCCCGCAGGCAGCGGTGTGGCGTTGTAACTCGTCGGCGTGTTCGTCGCCGTGATGTTGTAGGTCAACGCGGTGCCGACGGTGCCGGACTTCGTCAACGCGCTATTGATGACCGGAGCGGCGCCGGCCGCGCTGATCGTGAAGACCAGCGTCGCCGTGCCCGTGCCGCTCGCATTGGTGGCGCTGATGGTCGTGTTCGTGGTGCCGGCGGCTGTCGGTGTGCCGGTGATCGCGCCCGTCGTCGTGTTGATCGCCAGGCCCGCAGGCAGCGGCGTGGCGTTGTAGCTCGTCGGCGAGTTCGTCGCCGTGATGTTGTAGGTCAGCGCCGTGCCGACGGTGCCCGTCTTGGTCAGCGCGCTCGTGATCGAGGGGACGGTGCTGACGCCCGGAATTCCGATCACTTCGATTTCCCACGGCGAGTAGCCGAAGGTGGTCGTGCGGGTGGTGCCGCTGAGGCGGACATACTGGCCTGAGGCATTGACCGGGTAGGACTTGATGCCGGCGCCGGTGTTATTCGTCTCCGTGGCGATCGGCGACGACCATGTCGTGCCGTTGTTGCTCGTCTCGAAGGTGTAGGTTTTGCCGGCCGCTGCCTCCCAATTCACGTTGATCTGGTGGATCGTGGAGATCGAGCCGAGGTTCACGTAGATCCACTGCGGATCCGCCGAGGCGCTTTCCCAGCGGGTCTGGTTGGTTCCCTTGCCGTCGAAGGCATTGCCGGCAACGTTTGCGCCGTTTGTGGTCGAGGCGGTCGCCTGGCAATAGAGCGCGATGTTCGAATCGGTCTGCGTGCCGATGCTGGTGCCGAGGTAGGTGTTCACCAGCGAGCTGTCGGTCGCATTCACCGCGCCATCGCAATTGATGTCGAACTGGAACGTGCTGCTCACGACTGCCGCCGCCTGGTTGTTGCTGACAATCGTGGCGTCGAGGCTGCTGACGACGTTGTCCTTGTTCACGTCGGCGCGAAGCACGTTGAACAGAACGTCCGCGGTGCCCGGGACGTCGGAGGCGCTGCCATTGCGCTTGATGCCGGAGAGATGGATTTTCAACTTCTGCGCGTTCGCCACGCCGGTGAGCGGGATGGTCGCGGTCTTATTACCGTTGCTGTAGGTGATCGTGCCCACGGCGCCGGTGGCGCCTCCCCCGCTCTGCAGGCTGAGGGCCGCGGCGACGTTGAAGACGGGCGCCGAGAAGTTGGCGACGATGCTGTAGTTGCCGGCGGTCGCGCCCTGGCGGGATTCGATCACCTGCGTGGTGACCGGCGAGAGGACGAGACCGAATGTGCCGGCCGTGCCCTGCACCTGCGAAGAGGCGGCCTGCAGCACGGGAGCGCCGAGAAGGTCGGTGAGTTCCGTGGCGGGAAGCGCGCGATTGTAGATGCGGACTTCATCAATGAAGCCGGGGAAGGCCTCGATCACAGCGCCGCCGCCGGAGTTCGCCTGGCTGAGCCAGAGCGCGCCGGATCCATCGGCAGCCTGAGCGGTGCCGGTGGCGGCGAGAGCGCCATTGATGTAAAGCTTGCGGGTGTTGGCCGGGCCATCCTGCACGACGGCGACATGGGTCCAGACATCCTGCGTGACGGCCGGTCCGACGACGTCGCCACCGGGGCCTTTTGCGGTCCACTGGTTGGCGGCGTTGATCCAGATGCCGTAGTAATTGCCCGTGTCGCGGGACTTGGCGATGACCGCCTCGGGCGAGCCGCGCAGCGCGGAAGGCTTCACCCATGCTGCGAGCGTGAAGCTCTGGTTGGCCGCGAATTGAATGTCCGTCTTGTTGACGACGCTGATGCGCGAGGCGATGGCGCCGGTGCCGTGGAACCAATGGCCGCCGTTGAAGTAGCCGACGTCCGCGGCCTGCTCGCCCTCCCATGTGCCGGTGTGGGCGTTGCCGGTGATGTCGGTGGAGGTGCCGCCGGAGATTTCATCGAGGTTCCAATAAGCGACGAGGCCGTTGACCGAGTAGGTCGGGAAGGTGGTGCCGGAGGCGACGACGCTCGGGGTGGAGTCGCCATTCGCGTTGGTCCCGAGGACCTGGTAGTAGTAGGTCGTCAAAGGCGCGAGGCCGGTGTCGGTGAAGGAGGTCACGTTCGCGCCCGTCGAGGGAGTCGGAGTGAGGACGGTGTAGGTGCCGTTGAGCGAGGT
>JBOHXO010000523.1:0-5018 GCA_050737475.1 Chthoniobacterales bacterium | reverse complement strand
GCTCAAGGCGATGGCCGCGCGCGACCATCTGACCGACGAGCTCAGGAATCTTCCGGGGACGTAAATCCAAAAACCTCGCAGCAGGCGCGTGCGGTGTTCACGTGGACCTGCACGACTTGCGAAGTGTCCTTCGTGTAGCCGCCGGCGAGGACCCATGCGATGGGAATGCCATGCTGCTTCGCAAATTCGAAGACGCGGCGGTCGCGGGACATGAGGTCCTCGTGGCCGAGGTCGAGCGGGGAATACGGATCGTCGCGCAGCGGGTCGGCGCCGGCCTGGTAGAGCAAAAGATCGGGCTTCGATTCGAGAATCAGCGGAAGGCATCGCTCGAGGATTGTGAGCATTTCTTCACCGCGGCAGTCGTTGGGCAGCACGGCCTCGCTGTGATTGGGGCCGGCGGGATGGCGGATGATTCCGACGTCGCGATGCGCGGCGTTGTGCCAGTAGTCGTTGCCGTAGATCGAGAGCGCAAACATCCAGTCCCGGCTCTCGGCGAGAGAGGCGGTGCCATTACCGTAGTGGAGGTCCATGTCGAGCACGGCGGCACGGCGGATGCGATTTTCCGCGCGTAATTTTTCCAGCGCGACGACGAGGCCGTTGAACGTGCAAAAGCCTTCGCCATGGTCCGCGCACGAATGGTGGAATCCGCTCGCGAGCGCCGAGGAGACGCCGAATTCCAAGGCATGCGCGGCCGCGGCATGCGCACCGCCATTGGTGAGGCACACGGATGGATAAAGTTCCGGCGACCACGGAAATTTCTGCGACTCGGCCAGCTCGCGCGGTTCGCCGGTGCGGATGGCGGCGATGTATTCCGGGGTGTGGACGCGCAGGAGGTCCGCTTCGCCGACGGGTTCGGGTGCGATGATCTCGATGCGTGAATCGTTCCGCAGCGCGTCGGCCACGAGCCGGAATTTTCGGATCGGCATGATGTGCTCGCCGATCGGCGCCTCGAATCCGGGATGATGAAAAATGCGGAGTCTCATTGGGAAATGCGGTGAGAATCTGGAAAGGGAGAAAAGGGGAAAATGCGAACTTCGAAGTCTTTCACTATTCTCCCTTTCCCCTTTTCCAGATTCATAAATCCGTGGGTGGAAGCAGTGGAACTATCTGTTCGCCGCGAGGGAATGTTTCAAGGTTTCGCCATACGACTTCCATGTCCTGCGGTCGGAATTCCATTGCATACATTTCGTAGAGGCAGTGCGCGATGCGATGAATGTTTTCGGCGCGCATGGAGGGTTCGTTCTCGCGACCGACCTTGCGCACGAGCAGGTTCAATGGCACGGGCTGCGGAGCGCCTGAGGCGTCAATCTCGGCAGGCGAGCGAAAATCCGGTTGAAGGTAATTCAACGCGGCGGGATCCACCTTGCGGTAGCCGGCTTTTTCATAGGCGATGAGCCGTATGGTGCGCGCTTCATTCGCGGGATCGGCGGGTTCCATTTCGCCGATGAGATAAATCTGACTGCCGGTGGGCAGTTGCTGTGCGGCAAGGCAATCGCGCGCGGTCTGGATCGGCAGCGCGCGCAGCCAGCCTGCGATGCCGCTGCGGCGGTGGGCGGGGGCGACGAGATTGTGCGAGAGATGCACGACGGCAATGCCGAACTCCGGGCGCACGATGGCGGTCTGGTCGCGCACGCCGATGAACTCGCCGTCCTTCGTGACGAGCAGCATTTCGTAGAGCAGGGCGATGCCATTGGTCAGTTGCGCGGGATTCCATCGCATCCGGCGGGCGATTACGTCGGGTTGTTCGATTTCGTTGCCGGCGTGGAATTCGCGCCACAGGGGATCGAACGCGGCGGGAAACAACGGATCGTCAATCGAGCGGATGCGATGCAACTCGAAGCCGGTCCAGTCCATCGTCGCACTCTTTGCGTCGCCCGGCGCGAGGTCGGTGGGATTCATCCACGGCTGCAGCATGCTGCAATCTCACGCGAAGCGGTGAAGGCGCGAAGAAAAAACTTCTATCGGAGTTCACCGTCCATCCACTCGACGAGCTGCGGATAGACAAGTGCGATCTGTGCGCCGGGTTGCGCGGGATCAATGCAATCGTGCGGGACTTTCCACTCCGAGGGAAAAATTTTGCGCGTGGCGTGGCCGCCCCACAACGAGGCGAGCGACTCCACGCGCGGCAGGCTGATCGCGGTGTCTGCGGGACTTGTGACGAGGAGAATATTGCGCGCGCGAGGCGGGGATTTTCCGGCGCGCTGGAAAAGATCCAGGCCCATGTCCATCACTTCGCCCAGCGGATGCGTGGCAAATCGCGGATAGCTCACCGGGCTGCCGACGAGTTTTTCCTTCTGGCTCGAATCCCACCACAGAAAGCCGTTTGGTGCGCGCAGCACGAGATTCGTGAGCGGCAGCGTCGCAGATTCGGGCACGCCGACCGGTGTGAGAAAAGGTGCGATGACGACGGCAAGTGCGATGTCACCGCGTTCCTGCGCGAGCCACGCTGCGCTTACGCCGCTCACGGACAGGCCGACGACGATCACGCGTTCGCCATAGCCCTGCGCGAGATCCACGGCCGCATTCGCGGAGTCGAGCATGTCCTGCGCAGTGAGCCGCGATTGCTCGGGCGACATGCGGTCGGTGAATCCGTGGTAGGGCAGGCGGAGCATCAGGACGTTTGCGCCGCGCTCGTAGAGCAGGTTTGCGAATTCGCGAAATTGGGCCGGGCAGTTCGTGTAGCCGTGCAGCAGCACGTAGGCGTCGCGCGTGCGATGCCCGTGATCGAGGATGGCGCTGCGGCACTCGGGACGCACTTCCGCGGGCGGACTGGCGAGCAATTCGGCGGCACGGTTGCGCGCGGCTTCGTAGTCGGGAATCGGTTTGCTGCGGAGCGCGAAGGGCGCGAGCCGCAAGGGCCAGTATGCGGCGAGGAGTATCGCGAGCAGCGACAGGACGAACAGGACCGCGAGCGCGGCGAGGGTGCGTTTGAAGAGCCTGCGCATGGATCAGTTCGTGCGGAGACGGTAATGAGTCTCGGCTGTCGGTGCGAGGAGTTCGTCCGGGGCGCCCTGCGCGACACCCCGGCCGGCTTCGAGCACGAGCAGATGGTCGCAAAGGCGCATCGCCTCATCCGCGGAATGCGTGACGTAGATCATCGGAATGCCGGTTTCGTCGCGAATGCGCAGCAGGTGCGGAAGGATGCGTTCCTTGAGCGGGTGGTCGAGGCTGGAAAGCGGCTCGTCGAGCAACAGCAGCCGCGGGCCGGCCAGCACGGCGCGCGCGAAGGCGACGCGTTGTTTCTCGCCGCCGGAGAGGGCTGCAGGCATGCGGTCGAGCAGCGGGGAAATTTCCAGCATTGCGGCGACGGCGGGGAGCGTGTGCACGCCGGGCTGCGCGGGCATTCCGTAGGCGAGATTTGCACGGACGGTCAGGTGCGGAAAAAGCGCGAGGTCCTGCGGCACGTAGCCGACGCGGCGGTTGCGCGCAGGAATGCCGTGGACGCCGTCGCAGAGCGCCTCACCGTCGAGAAGCACGCGTCCGGCGCGCGGACGCCGCAGGCCGGCGATGATTTCGAGAAGCGTGGTCTTTCCGGCGCCCGACGCACCGAGCACGCCGATGAGGCGGCCTTCGAGTTCGGCGCTTACCGAAAGCTCGAAGTCGTGCAGCGCGAGGCGAAGGTTTTCAAGCGCGAGCTTCATGCGAAGGGAATGTTGCGCCGCACCAGTCGGTCGCTGCACCACACTGCGCCGAAGGTGAGGACGACGGATGCGGCGAGCAGCATCCATGCGTGGGCGTCGTGCCCGAGCTGGATGTCGCTGTAGATCGAGGTGGAGATGGTGGTGGTGACGCCGGGAATGTTTCCGGCGACGAGAATCGTCGCGCCGAATTCGCCGAGTGCGCGCGCGAATGCGAAGACGCCGCCGGCGAGAATTCCGCGCGCAGCGAGCGGCAGCGTGATCGTGGAGAGCACGCGCCAGCGCGAGGCGCCGAGCGTGGCGGCGACATTCTCGAGGCGCGGATTCACGGCCTCGAAGGCCTGGCGTGCACCGCGCACGAAGAGAGGAAAGGACATCACCGCCATTGCCGCGACCACCGCTTTCCACGTGAAAACAACTTCGATGCCGAGGCTGTGAAACCATTCGCCGAACGGCCCGTGACGGCCGAGCAACCTCAGCAGGATGAGGCCGGTGGCGACGGGCGGCAGGACGAGCGGCAGCGCGACGAGCGTCTCGACGAGGGATTTGCCCGGCCACGTTTTGCGCGCCAGCAGCCAGGCGAGCGCCGCGCCAGGCAGCAGATTGAGCGCCACGGCCAGTGCTGCGGCGCCGAGGGTGAAGCTGATGATGCGCGCGTCGGATTCCTCCACGCCGCGGAGCTTACTTCGCGGTGCGAGGAATGCCGTCTTTTTTCACGCCGACGCCCATAATGAGGCGGGGCGGACATCCCGGCCGATGGGAGGCTGGATCGCGCAAATTTCGCGATGAATGCGTTCCGCGTGACGTTGCCATGTGCGGGTCGATGGATGGCGGCCCAGACGATCCATGAGCGATGCGATGCGGCGCAGGCGCCGGTATTTGGATTCGCCCGGCGAAGCGAGTCCGCCGCTTTCCCGAATGCTATTCGCAAGCAGGCAGCGGCCGAACGCATCGGCGAGCGCGGCGAGTGTGTTTTGACGCGAGGTCATTATTACACGTGGCGGTTGCGGCCTCCGAACATGAATGACATGACGAACAGCACGAGAAACACGAGGAAAAGAACCTTCGCGATACCCGCAGCCGTGCCGGCGATTCCCCCGAAACCGAGGAGCGCAGCGATGAGTGCGATAATTAGAAATGTGATGGCCCAGCTTAACATTGGATGTCCTTTTGTTGGTTCACCTGTTTCTTAAGCCCATGCCGTGCCATGTCTGAATGCTTGATGTGTAACAATTACGCAATCAACAGGATGCGAAATTTATCGCGGTTTATAACATATGCCGGACGCCTGATTTTTCGCGCAAACTGCACGGTTTTCCGGACTGCGGCAATGCGTCCTGCAGGATCAATCGGGAATCCGATGATCGGAGTGTGAGAAGA
>JBOHXO010000522.1:0-2511 GCA_050737475.1 Chthoniobacterales bacterium | reverse complement strand
CTCCCGACAAGGTCAAGAAGTTTGCAAAAAACGCCAGGGGCTGTTGCTGTCCACTTTCCTTGAATTGCCCGGCACGGGCGCAACGTTACACTCGAGAATATGAACTATGACTTCGCGATCATCGGTGGCGGCAGCGCGGGGTATGCCGCGGCGCGGACGGCCACGGCGCTGGGCTTGAAAACCGTCATCGTTGAAGGCGGCCGGGAAGTCGGCGGGCTGTGCATCCTGCGCGGGTGCATGCCGAGCAAGACGCTCATCGAATCGGCGAACCGCATGCTCACGCTGCGGCGGGCGGAGGAGTTCGGCCTGCGCGCCGGCGGGTTGGAAGCACATGCCGACGAAATCGTCGCGCGCAAGCGCAAGCTCATCGGCGGCTTCGCCGACTACCGCCGCGAGGAACTCGAGTCGGGGAAATTCGATTTCATCCGCGGCCGCGCACGTTTCACCGATCCGCACACGATCGAAATCGAATGGCCCGACACGCAACCGCGCACGCTACGCGCAAAAAGTTTTCTCATCGCCACGGGCTCCGTCGTGAACCAGCCGGAAATACCGGGACTCCCGGAATGCGGCGCAATCACGAGCGACGAAGCGCTGGAATTGCAGGTCCTGCCAAAGTCGCTCGTCGTGCTCGGCGCGGGCCCGGTCGCGCTCGAACTGGCGCATTATTTTTCCGCGCTGGGCACGGAGGTCACCGTGCTGCAGCGCGGCTCGCAGATCCTCACCGGCAGCGATCCCGACCTCGCCGAGGCACTGGAAAAAGCACTGCGCGAACGCATGGCGATTTTCACCAAGACCAAAGTCACGGCGATTGAATGCGACGCGCGCGGGAAACGCGTGACGTTCGAGCACGGCGGAAAATCCCTCACCGTCGAATGCGCGCAAATTTTGAATGCACTCGGCCGCCATCCGGATCTGGACGGCCTCGGCCTCGACGCCGCGAAGGTGGAGCAGACTCACGGAAATGTCGGGACGAACGCCCGCCAGCAGACCAGCCAGCCGCACATTTTCGCGGCGGGCGACTGCTGCGGCCCCTACCAGATCGTTCATATCGCGGTGCAGCAGGGCGAGATCGCGGCGCGCAATGCCGCGCGCATTTTGAAAAACGACGTCGCCCTCGAATCCAGCGACTACCGCCTGAAACTCTACGTCGTTTTTACCGAGCCGCAGCTGGCCATGGTGGGATTGAGCGAAGCCGAGGCGCGCGAGCGCGGGATCGCCTATCGCACCGCAAAATATCCATTCGATGACCACGGCAAATCGCTCGTGATGGGCGAGACGCATGGCTTCGTAAAACTCATCGCCGATGCAAAGACGCGCGAAATCCTCGGCGGCTCCGTCGTCGGTCCGCACGCAAGCGATCTCATCCACGAGATCGTCGTCGCCATGAATTTCCGCACGACCGCCGCGCAGCTCGCAGCGATCCCGCACTACCACCCGACGCTCAGCGAAATCTGGACCTATCCGGCCGAGGAACTCGCAAGCTAGGGCTTGCGCAGGCCGATGAATTCAAACGTCGCGACCCGCTGCAAGCCGGCGGGCGACGAGAATTCCACCACGACGTTGTAGACCAGCCGGCGGCCGCTCACCGTGATCGTCGCGTCCTCGACGAGCGACATTGCGGAGCCGAGCATGTGATACGATGCCAGGAACCGGATTCTGTTTCCGACGACGCGGGCATGCCCGGACGACGCGCCGAAGTGCGCGAAATTCGGAACGGAAATCGAGGAGTTGAATTTATGCCGCGTCGAAAATCGCGTGCGCTCCGAAAATGGGAAATTCATTCCGTTCACATGCAGCGAGCGGCTGAAAATGAGGGTCGCGCCACGCCCCGAGGTCGTTATTTTCATCGCAGCCTGGCCGCGGCCTTCCAGGTTCAGCGCCGGATACTGAAAAAGTTCGTGCCCCTTGTAGGCCCCTTCGAAAAGGGAGTAATCGGCGGGCTCCGCCTCCGCACATCGCATCCATCCGGCCGCCGCCATGCAAAACAATACAACGACAGGAACAGCAGGGATTCTCATCTCGCAAACGTGTCCGAAGTCGGAATCCCCGTCAATTCGGCTCGGAACCAGCGGTCCATTCGCGTAAAGTCCTGCAACAGAGTGTTGACACGGCAGATTCGAAGACTACTGTCCGCAAACAGGCACATGAACCTCAACAATTTGACTTCTAAACCCATGGCTGAATCCATCCCAGGTGGAGCCGCGAAAAACGTTCTCGCTAACGACGTTGACATCAAGGGAACGATCAAGTTCGAAAACGAGCTGATTTTTGACGGAAAGATCGAAGGCGAAATCCTTTCCGAAGGCATGCTCGTCATCGGCAAGAACGCCGAAGTCCGTGGCGAAGTGAAAACGAAATCCGTCACCGTGCACGGCACCGTTTTCGGCAACATCACCGTGACCGAGAAGGCCGAGCTGAAATCCAGCTCGCAACTCACCGGCGACCTGAAGGCGACGCGCATCATCATTGAAGAAGGCGCGACGTTCATCGGCAAGTCCGAGGTCACTC
>JBOHXO010000521.1:0-10493 GCA_050737475.1 Chthoniobacterales bacterium | reverse complement strand
CGTCCGCACCGCACGCCCGCGGAAGGTGTGCCCATGGAATGGCGAGTTGCGCGACAACGAGCAGGTTTTCTCGATGTCGTAGGTCCACTCGAGATCCGGGTCGAGCAACGTGAGATCCCCCGGTGCGCCGGCGGACAGCGTGCCGCGATCCATGCGCAGCAGCCTGGCCGGATTGATCGTGAGCATTTCGATAAGCCGCGGCAGCCCGATGGCCTTTCGCCGGTGCACAAGCACATCGCAGAAAATCGCAAACTCCGTCTCGAGCCCAAGGATGCCAAACGGCGCATGGTCCAGCTCGACCTCCTTTTCATAGGCCGCATGCGGCGCGTGGTCGCTTGCAAGAATTTCGATTGTTCCGTCGGCGATGCCCCCGATGAGCAGATCAATGTCGGCGGCCGTGCGCAGCGGCGGATTCATTTTGTAATTCGAGTCGTAGCCCTTGAGCGATTCGTCGGTAAGAGCGATGTGATGCGCGCAGACTTCTCCGGAAATTTTCACGCCTCGCGCCTTCGCGTCGCGGATCAGTCGCACGCTCCCGCCGGAACTCAGGTGCTGGCAATGGATCGGCGCGTCGCACAATTCCGAGAGCAGGATGTTGCGCGCGACGATCATTTCCTCGCCGACACGCGGCCAGCCCGGCAGGCCAAGCCGCACACTCCAGTCGCCCTCGTGCATGATGCCATCGCCTACGAGATTGTAGTCCTGGCAATGATCGAAGAGCGGCAAATCGAACATGCGCGCGTATTCCAGCGCACGGCGCATCACTTCGTTGTTCTGCACGCAATGGCCGTCGTCCGTGATCGCAACGATGCCGGCATTCTTCATCGAACCGATGGGCGCGAGCTCCTCGCCTTTCAACCCCTTCGTGATCGCTCCCGTGCAGAAGACGTTCACCTTCGCGGTCTGCGCGGCCCGCTCGTTGATCCACGAAATCACGGATGGCGTGTCCGCTACGGGATTCGTGTTCGGCATGCACACAACGGTCGTGAAGCCGCCCGCTGCCGCTGCCGCCGTGCCTGTGCCGATCGTCTCCTTATGCGACTGGCCGGGTTCGCGGAAGTGGACGTGAAGATCAATCAAGCCTGGCGCAACGACGAGCCCCTTCGCGTCAATGACTTCGCACTCCGCATTCCGAATTTCGCATTTCGAAATGACTCCATCCTCGATCCACAAATCGCCGATCTCGTCCCGCCCGTTCGCGGGATCAATGATCCGTCCGTTGGAAATTTTCAACACGCTCATACCGCCGCTCCCGCGCCTCCCGCGCACAAATAAAGCACCGCCATTCGCACGGCGAGGCCGTTGGTCACCTGCTCGAGGATCACGCTGTGTGCGCCGTCCGCGACATCACTGTCAATCTCCACGCCGCGGTTGATCGGCCCCGGATGCATGACAAGGCAACCCGGCTTGAGCCGCGCGGCACGGGCTTTCGTGAGGCCGAAGAGCGAAGTGTATTCGCCGAGGCTCGGAAAATATTCCTTCCGCTGACGCTCGTGCTGGATGCGCAGCAGATTGATGACGTCCGCATTTTCGATCACGTCGTCAATGCGATGCGTGACCTTCACGCCGAGCGATTCGAGCGAGCGCGGCACGAGTGTGGTCGGGCCGACGAGCGTGACCTCGGCGCCGAGCTTCACCAATGCATGGACGTTCGAGCGCGCCACGCGGCTGAAAAGAATGTCGCCGATGATCGCAACCTTGAGGCCCGCTATTTTTTCGAACCGCTCGCGCATCGTGAATACATCGAGCAGGCCCTGCGTAGGGTGCTCGTGCGAGCCGTCGCCTGCGTTGATGACGCTGGCCTCGAGCCGTTCCGCGAGGAACTGAGCGGCACCGGCGGAGCTGTGGCGCAGCACGATGATATCTGCAAGCAGCGCCTGGAGATTGCATGCGGTGTCCTTGAGTGTCTCGCCTTTTTGCAGGCTGGACGCGGTCGCGGCGATGTTCACGACATCGGCGCTGAGGCGTTGCGCGGCGAGTTCGAATGACGTGCGCGTGCGCGTGCTGGGCTCCACGAAAAAATTCACCAGCGTCTTGCCACGCAGCGCGGGCACTTTTTTCAGCGACCGCTGCCCGACGCCCTTGAACGCCCGCGCCGTGTCGAGCAGCAGCGTGATTTCGCCATCACTCAACGCGTCGAGCGCGACGAGGTCCTTGCGCGTCCATTCGGCGGTCATGGCTTGATCACCGACACGCAGTCAGGCTCCCCGTCGAGGTTCTCGAATCGCACGCGAATTTTTTCACTCAGCTCGGTGGGCACGTTGCGCCCGACGAAATCCGCGCGGATCGGCAGTTCACGATGCCCGCGATCCACGAGCACGGCGAGCTGGATGCGCGAAGGACGACCGAAGGATGCAATCGCATCCATCGCGGCGCGGCAACTGCGGCCCGTGAAAAGCACGTCGTCCACGAGCACTACGGTGCGACCGTCGAGGTCGAGCGGCAGTCGCGTGGTCTCGACGGCGGTCATGCGTCCGCGCGTGGCGAGATCGTCGCGGTGCATCGAGACATCCACGATTCCTTCCGCGGTCCGGATTCCCTCTACGCTTTCGATGTGGTCGCCGATGCGTCGCGCGACTTCGACGCCGCGCGTGGGAATGCCGGCGAGCACAAGCCGCGACAAATCCGGATTCTGTTCGATGATCTCGTGCGCGATGCGCCGGATCGCCTTGCGGATCGCGTCCGCGTCCATGGCCGTCACTGCGGCCGGTTGATTGGCAGGTGTTGTCATTGTGTTTCCTTCGCGGCCTCGCGGGACCGCATTAAAGGAAGCGTCGGTGGCTCAGGTCATCCTGGCCTCCGAGTGTTCACCGGCAGGAGGCGGGAGCGATTGCTTTCCACGCACATCGCGCCAGCCGGAGCGATATTTGATAATCCAATCGAGAAGAGCGCGCTCGAAGCCAATGTCGCGACCGGCTTTTTCGCTTTCGATCCACTTGTGGCGGAGAATCTCTTCGCGTTCCGCGAGATATTCACGGTAGAGGGAGGAATTTTTAACGAGGTCGAAGGGCACCTCGGCTTTGGGAGAACTCATATCGGGTCGAGAAAGATATTGCGGAAACTTGGGGGGAAGTCAATACGATCCGCGTTTAGTTGTTTATATCAAACAAGTTACATTATTTAAACTGATTGACTATTCTCCCTGCGATTTGAGCAAATGCCGTGCCGGAAATCGTGTCCGGCGAGAATTCCGCGACCGGACGGCCAATATCCCCGCCCTCGCGCAAGGCCACCTCGATGGGGATTTCCCCGAGCAATGGCACCCCAAGCCGTTGCGCCTCGCGAGCCCCGCCGCCGCGCCCGAAGAGGTCGTATTGCACGCCGTCACCCGGACATTGAAAGAAGCTCATGTTCTCGATGATGCCGACGATGGGCACGTTTGTTTTCGCAAACATTCGCGAGGCTTTGCGCGCGTCAATGAGCGCAACTTCCTGCGGCGTGGTGACGATGATCGTTCCCGACAACGCAACCGTCTGCACGATCGTGAGCTGGATGTCGCCGGTGCCGGGCGGAAGGTCGAGGAGCAGGTAATCGAGTTCGCCCCACGCGACCTGGCGAAGGAATTGCTGCGTATAGCGCGTGACCATCGGACCGCGCAGCACGGCCGGTGAATCGTCGTCGAGCAGGAAGCCCATGGACATCAGCCGCACGCCGTAGCGCTCGATGGGAATGATGCGGTTCTCGTCGTCCGCGGTCGGGCGTTCGTTCGAGCCGAACATCAGCGCAATGCTCGGGCCGTAGATGTCGCAATCGCACAAGCCGACGCGCGCGCCCGTGCGCCGGAGGGTCACGGCGAGGTTCGCGGCGACTGTGGACTTCCCCACGCCGCCCTTGCCGCTCGCGATCGCGAGAATGTGCCGCACGCCAGGAATGCCCTGCGGACCGGTCGCCGCGGCGGGCGCAGCCGGCGGAGCCTGCACGTCAATTTTCACCGCGACATTTCCCACTCCCGCAAGCGCGCGCAACCGCAACATGGCCGCCTCATAAATCGCCTCGGGAATTTTTCGATCACCCGTCGCAATCGCGATGATCACTTCGACGTCGGCGCCGGAAATGCGCACGTCCTTCACGAGCCCGAACGAAACGATGTCGCGGCTGAAGCCGGGATATTTGACGTCCTTCAACGCCTCGTGAATCTGCTCAACGGAAAACATGGAGTGCAAAACCTACAGAAGATCACGAAGGACACGAAGGGGGAATTCTTCGTGATCTTCGTGTGCTTTTGTAAAACTTCAAAACGTCTTCCGCAGGTGGCTGGGCAGGATGCCGAGTTGCTCGCGATATTTCGCCACGGTGCGTCGCGCGATGGGGATTCCACGCTCCTTGAGGATCTCGAGAATGGCCTGGTCGCTGAGCGGACGGCGCTTGTCCTCCTTCTCCACGACCTCGCCGATGGCCTTGCGCACGCTCTCGTTGCTGATGTCCGATCCGCTCTCGGTCTGGTAGCCGGGCGTGAAAAAATATTTCATCTCGAAGATGCCCTGCGGCGTGAGCATGTATTTGCCGTTCGTCGCGCGGCTCACGGTCGTCTCGTGCACACCCACGGCCTGCGCGACCTGGTTCATCGTCATCGGCCGCAGCGCGCTCGGCCCCTCGCGCAGAAAATTCTCCTGCCGTCGCACAATCTCGCGCGCGATGTTCTGAATCGTCTGCTGGCGCTGCTGGATGCACTTGATGAAGAACCGCCCACCCTTGATTTTTTCGCGAATGTAATCGCGCACCTGTCCGCGGTTCGCAGGCTCGGAAAGCAGGTCCTTGTAGTAATTGCTGATGCGCAGCATCGGCACGTGCTCGTTGTTGAGCGAGACTACGAACCCCTCGCCGTCGTCCTCGACCACCACGTCGGGCTGGATCACCTGGTCCATCGTCGTGGAATACTGGCGGGCCGGGCGCGGCTCGAGCGTGGCAATGAAATCGGCGGCCGCCTGGATTTCCTGGACGTTCACGCCGACGCGGCGGGCGACCTCGGGAAAGCGGCGCTTGAGCAGATCGTCGAGATGGCCGCTCACGATGCGCGCCTCGATGCTTTCTTTTTTTCCGAGCCGCTCGAGCTGGATGAGCAGGCACTCGCGAAGGTCGCGCGCGGCCACGCCGACGGGGTCCAGCGCCTGCACCTCGCTGAGCACGCGCTCCACGTTTTCCTCACGTGCGTTCGTGAGATTCGCCAGCTCCGGGACGGTCACGTCGAGCAGGCCGGCTTCATTGAGATTGCCAACGATCGCGTCCGCAATTTCGTGATCCTCGTCCGAGAGGTCGGACAATGCCAGCTGGTCGAGCAAATGCTGTTGCAGGCTTTTCGGCGTGCGGATGGAGTTGAACAAATACTCGCGCCGCTCCTGCGCCTCGGCCGAACGTCCGTCGTAGGCACCGCTCTGCGACATGTAATCGCGCCACTCATCGTCAAGCCGGTTGACCTCCTTCAAGTCGTCGTCCCACTCGTCCTCCGTCTCCGACGCCTCCTCGCGCTCGGGAACTTCCTCCTCCAGCACGGGATTCGCCTGCAGCTCCTGCTCGACGAGATTTCGCAGCTCGAGCGCAGGCACCTGAAGCACCTGCAGACTCTGCTGCATCTGCGGCGACAACGTCTGCTGCAGGGAAAGACCAAGAGACTGCTCAAATCCGGCCATCAATGACCGTATTCAGGCATCTTTCCTGCTTCGGCAAGCACTTTCCGCGCCAATTTTTGGAAGCCGACGAACTTGCCCGATCCTTATTGTCCCGACACACTCCCCGCGATGAGCCTGCCACGCGTCGCTTTTTTCGATACAAAATCCTACGATCGGGAGTATTTCGAGCGAATTTCCGCCGACCGGCTCGAGGTGCATTATTTCAAGTTCGCGCTCAACGAGGAAACCGCCGATGTCGTGAAACACGGCGTTTTCGCGGTCTGCTGCTTCGTGCACGACCAGCTCGATCGTCACTGCCTGGCGGAATTGCGGCGCCGCGGTGTGCGCATGGTCGCGATGCGCTGTGCGGGATTCAACGCCGTGGATCTCGACGCCGCACGCGAACTCGGCATGACGGTCACCCGCGTGCCCGCCTATTCGCCAAACGCCATCGCCGAGCACGCCGTGGCAATGCTGCTCACGCTCGTCCGCAACACGCACCGCGCCTACAACCGCATCCGCGATCACAATTTCTCGCTCGCGGGCCTCGTCGGCTTCGATCTCCACGGCAAGACGGTCGGCGTGGTGGGCTGTGGAAAAATCGGACAGATCGCCGCGCATATTTTCCGGGGCTTCGGCATGCGCGTGCTCGGTTACGATCCCAAGGTGGATGTCGCGTGGGCCGAAAAACACGGCATAGAGATGACCGACCTGGAAACGATCTGGCGCGAGTGCGACATCATCTCGCTGCATGTGCCGCTTTTCCCCGCCACGGAATATCTCGTGCGCGACGAGACCATCGCAAAAATGAAACGCGGCGTGATCCTCATCAATACGAGCCGCGGCAAGCTCGTGAAGACCGGCGACCTCATCGCGAACATGCGCTCAGGCCAGGTCGGCGGCGTGTGCCTCGACGTCTACGAGGAGGAGGACGAATATTTTTTCTCGGACCACTCGGGCCACATCATTGACGACGAGACGCTCGCGATGCTGCTCACCTTTCCAAACGTGCTGGTCACGTCGCACCAGGCGTTTCTCACGAGGGAGGCGCTGTCGGAAATTTCCAGCAGTGCGTTCGAAAACATCCTCGCCGCCGCAGAAGGCCGCGCGCCGCTTCCCGGCACGGTGCTCGCCGCTCCGGCGGCTTAAGCCGTCAGCGACGCAACTTTCGTCGCACGGCGCCGAGCGCATCCTGCGTCGCCTCGACGCGCATCACGAGGCACGTCGCGAGATAAGCTGCGGCGCCCGCGACGACCACCGCGAGCAGTGCGGAAGCGCGCACAATGAATCCGGCGTCGAACAGCCACGGATGCAGCCACCTCATGGCCGACCAGCAGACGGCGCCGAGTGCAATCGCGGCGATGCCGCAGCGCACGATCGTGGCGAGCAGCCGCGTGGAATCGAGCGTGATGGCGGGCCGGACCATCAGCAGGTAGAGCGCGGCGAAGTTGAGCGTCGCGGCGATCGCGGTGGAGAGCGCGAGCCCGCGGTGACCGAGATGGAAGTGGAAAATGAACATCCAGTTGAGCGTGATGTTCAGCGCGATGGACGCGAAGCTCACGAACATCGGCGTCCACTTGTGATCAATCGCGTAGAACGCCGGCGAGAGCACCTTGATGCACGAATACGCGATGAGGCCCATCGCATAGAATTGGAGCGCACCCGCGCTGCTCTCGGCGTCGGCGGATTGAAAATTTCCGTGTTCGTAGATGAGGCTGATGATCGGATGCGCGAGGAAATAGAGTCCGACGGCGGACGGCAGCGTGAGGAAAATGGCGAGTCGGAGCGCCTTGCCGAGCGTGGGGCCGAAGGCGGTGCGGTCCGCGTTCGCCGCGATGCGCGAGACGACCGGCAGTGTAATCGTCGCGACGGCAACGCCGAAAATTCCGAGCGGAAGCTGCATGAGGCGGAAGGCGTTGTTGAGCCACGTGACGGCGGACGGGCCGAGGCCCGAGGCGAAGCTCGTGTTGATGAGCACGTTCACCTGCACGGCGCTCGCGGCGATGACAGACGGCACCATGAGCGTGAGAATCTGCCGCACGCCGGAATCGCGCCATTTGAAATCGGGACGGAATGAAAACCCGACGCGACGCAGGCTCGGAAGCTGCGTCACGAGCTGGAGCAGTCCTCCGATCAACGTGCCGATCGCGAGACCGGCGAGCGCCTTCTGGCCGAATGGCAGCGGCGGCAGTGCCTGGGCGAGATGCCCTTCGCGGATGTGTTGCAGTGCCGCGGAAAAGAATGCCGGTTCGAGCCACCACGCAAGCACAAGACCGCCGACGATGGAACCAATATTGAAAAAACTCGACGCCATCGCGGGCACGCCAAAGACGTCGCGGGAATTCAGCATGCCCATTACCAGCGCGGCGAGCGAGACGAGCAGGATGAACGGGAACATGATCTGCGTGAGCTGCACGGTCACGTCCTTGAACTCCGGACTGAACCCCCATGCGAGCACGCCGATGAGCGGCTCGGTGAACACGATTCCGAGCACAGTCACCGCGCTCATGAAGACGGCGGCAAGCGTGAGCATCTTCGACGCAAGCGCCCATGCGGCTTGCGGGCCATTCGCTTCGATCTTTTTCGAAAAGACCGTGATGAACGCGGTGGACAGCGCTCCCTCGGCGAAGAGGTCGCGCAGAAGATTCGGCGCGCGGAACGCGACGATGAAAATTCCGAGAAGCCGCGAGCCGAAGATCGCGCTGAAGAGCACCTCGCGCACGAGACCAAGGACTCGCGAACACATCACGGCGAGCGCGATGATGCCCGACGCCCTTGTGTTCAGCTGATGTCCGGACGGCCTAGGCTGCATGGACGGCGAGCATGGAAATGTTTCGTGAAAGCATGATGAAGATCGCGTGAATAAAATCAGGAACGCGACGCGGCCTTTCCTAACCGCTCCATGATCGCCGCGCCAAGCCCCTCTTCATGCATGGACAACGCGAGAATGCGATCCAGGCCGAGCGCGTCGAGGCGGCGCATCGCGGCGTAGAGATTCGCCGCGGCTTCGTGCGGGTCGCCGGCTTGCGAGAGAATTTCGACGGCGGAAAAACCGGTCACGTCCGAAACGGGATGCCACGCGAGAAGGGCGGTATTTTCGCGGACGGTGCCGGACAAATCCTCGACGATGTCCAGCGGCGTCGCGGGCGCGTAATGGCTTTTGAGCGAGCCAGGAGTCGCGATGTCCGCGCGACCGCCGGACCGCACCGTTCCAAATTCGGCAAGCTGCTCTTCGGTGATCGGACCGTGGCGCAGGATTTCGATGCCGTCGTCCCCGGCCAGCACGATGGTGGACTCGATGCCGTGCGCGCAGGGGCCGCCGTCAATAATGAGACCAATGCGACCGCCGAGCTCCTCCAGCACATGCTTTGCGGTCGTGGGGCTGATGCGACCGAAGCGATTCGCGCTCGGCGCGGCGAGCGGAGTGGCGGCGGCGCGGGCAACATCGCGAAACACCGGATGCGCGCTCATTCGCAAGGCGACGGTCCCCTGCCCCGCAGTGACGAGATCGGGCACGATGTCGCGACGCGGCACGACGAGCGTGAGGGGGCCGGGCCAGAATTTTTCGGCGAGGCGAAGCGCCAGGGCGCCGGGATGGGCGATGCGATCGAGCCAGGAAATATCGGGCAGGTGCACGATGAGCGGATCGCTGAGCGGGCGGTTCTTCGCCTCGAAAATGCGCGCGCAGGCGAGCGGGTCGAGGGCGTTTGCCGCGAGGCCGTAAACCGTCTCGGTGGGCAGCGCCACGGGCTCCCCGTCGGCCAGGGCGCTGGCTGCACGTGCGATCGCCGCGGAGGTGGGCGGCAGGATTTCCGTCTTCAATCGCGTGTCAGGCCAGCTTGCTCTTGAGCGCGGTGGCGGTCTGCTTTTTGCGGAATTTCGCGAGGGCAGCAGCGACGTCCTTGCGATCCGCGGCGAGCATTTCCGCGGCGAAGAGGGCTGCGTTTTTCGCGCCGGCGATGCCGATGGCAAACGTGGCCACCGGAATGCCTGCGGGCATTTGCACGATGGAAAGCAGCGAGTCCATGCCCTTGAGGGCCTTGCTTTCCACTGGAACGCCGAGCACGGGAACGGTCGTGTTTGCAGCGAGCATGCCTGGCAAATGGGCGGCTCCGCCGGCGCCCGCGATGATGGCGCGCAGGCCGCGGCGGGCGGCGGATTTCGCGTAATTTGCGAGCAGATCGGGCGTGCGATGCGCGGAGACAACGCGGCTTTCGTGTGGCACGCCAAGTGCTTTCAACAAGTCACACGTTTCACGCATGGTGTCCCAATCCGAAGTGCTTCCCATCACGACGCCGACAAGCGGTTTTTTCTCCATCACGCCTTCGTATATGCGGAACGTTGCCATTTTTGTAGCGAATAACCAATTGACTGCCGCGGGGGGCGGCACTTAAACGCTGCAACGGTGCGGGGAACGTGCCTCGTGGAATGTCATTGGTTTGTATTTATGGCTCGAGGAACAGTGAAGTGGTTTAACGACAAGAAGGGTTTCGGATTCCTTATAGATCCCGAGGTGCCAGGCGACATTTTCGTCCATTTTTCGGCGATCCAGACGAAAGGATTCCGGACGCTGAAGGAGGGCGAGGAAGTCGAATACGAGCTCTATCAGGATGAAAAAGGCTCGCGCGCCAGGAATGTCCTGAAAGTCTAGCCGGCGTGCTGCCGAATATTGTCCTCATCGGGTTCATGGGGTGTGGAAAATCGTCCGTCGGGCGCCGCATCGCCGCGAATACCGGCCGGCGCTTCGTGGACACCGATCATCTCGTGACCACACACGCCGGGCAGACGATCGCGAAAATTTTTGCGACGCAGGGCGAGGCGCATTTCCGCGAACTGGAGTCGCAGGCGCTCGCGGAAATGGCGAATGAAACCGGCATCGTGCTGGCG
>JBOHXO010000520.1:0-3212 GCA_050737475.1 Chthoniobacterales bacterium | reverse complement strand
TATCCACCAGCGACTCGACGGCGGTTTGCCGCTCATCGCCCGCGGGAAGTTTTTCGGCCCACTTCGCGGCAGCGACGGGATCCCTGTCGGCCCACGCGCTCGCAATGGAGCGGCATGCCTGTTCGCGCCTCGTGCTGTCGGAAATTTTTACGGCCAATGCGGTGGCCTCGGATGAATTGTAGGCGCTCAAGGCCTCGACGATCCCGCTGTAGATGACATCGCGCACCGCAGGATCGGTTTGCGATTCCGCCCATTGCTTCGCGGCCTTGGGGTCGAGCCCGGCCCAATAGTTCGCGACGGTGTTCAGGATGTCGTCCTGCTTGTCGAACGACGTGGTCATCTCGATCAGCGGAATGGCCGAGGACGGATCGTTGCTCGCCAGCTCGAAGCGCACTTCATCGACCATGTGGGTGCGCTCGACGGGCGGCAATTTGCGCATCCATGCAAGCAGACCATTGGGATCGAGGTCGGCCCATTTCCGGGCGACTTCCGAAGTGCTGCGGCGGGACGCATCGGCATTCGGCAGTGCCTTCGCCCATCGAAGCGCGGCCTGCACATCGCGGGAGGCCCATTCGCGTGCGACGGAGTCATAGGCCTGGAGGCGCATCAGCCCCGGCGGCAATTCCTCCGACCGCTGCGCGGCGTGTGCGGGATCGCGGCGGGCGAGCGCGGCAAACATTTCATCCACCGGCGCAGACAAACGGCGCGCGCCATCGCACTTGAGCATGAGGT
Organism: Chthoniobacterales bacterium; assembly: GCA_050737475.1. Lineage (GTDB taxonomy): Bacteria > Verrucomicrobiota > Verrucomicrobiia > Chthoniobacterales > JAATET01 > JAATET01. The sequence goes on along the minus strand of JBOHXO010000520.1, from coordinate 2,480 downwards.
CCACCGCGCGATCCGGATCGGATTTCGCGAGCGAGACGAAGATGGTTTGCATGCATTGCTCGCGCTGAGTTCCAGCGGGAAGATTGTCGGCCCATGCGTAGGCGGCCTCGGGATTCACCGATGCCCATCCCTCTATCGTAACCCATTCGACGCTGTGTGAAACGGAGGCCGGAGAAAGCGTGCGGGCGTAGGCGAGCGCCGCCTCGGGATCGCGCCGGCCCCAGAAATTCATCACATACGTGAGCGCGTCCCAGTCACGGGTCGGTCCGCTGCACACGAGCTTGGCGATCGCCTTGAGTTTTTCAGACGGAATGCCTTTCACCATCTGCCATGCGAGCTCGCTGGCTTCGTGTTCGTCATGATTTTGAAGCGTTCGAATGAGCGCATCGGCGAACTCCGCAGGCGTCATGTTTGCCGCGGACAATGCGAGCGGGAGTTGTTTACCGGCTGCGATTCCGCTCTGCCCCGTCAATGCGCGCCGCTGCTCTTCGAGGGCTTTTGCCGTGGCGGAAGCGTCCGCTCCACCACGCATCCACCAGCCCAAACAACACCCCGCGATGAGCACTGCAAAGGCGGCGGCAATGAATCGCGGGTTCATTCGTTGAGGACGATTCAGCGGAGACGGGCGGGGGAATCAAGCGATATTGCTCGGCTTCGGCATTGACAAGCCCCCGCGAACTTCTGCTAATTCGCATCCATGATTTCCCTCATCATTGCCGGCGGCATATCGCTGGCTGCGTCCTCCTCATCCACCAAGTGGCCCGACATTGACAACCACACGCTCGCCGCGGAAGTGATTCCCTCGAGCCAGGTCGTGACGCGCAACATGTGGGGAACCCCGATGCTTCCCGACGGCAAAGGCGGCTACAGCCTCATCGCCGCGATCAACCAGAACTACATCAACGAAAGCCTCATCATCCCGCCGTGGAATCTGCCCAAGGGCGTGACCACGCAAATGGTCATCTACCGCCCCATGCCGCCGACGGAGGAAATCGCCGCACCGGTGGACGTCGTAACTCCCGCCGTGCAGGTCGCCCCGGTCGAACAGGCGCCCGTGATGGACTCAACCGCTCCGGTGGACGCCACGCTGCCCGCGGCGGACACGACCGCCCCGGCGGATGCCACGGCGCCGCTGCAGTAGCACGCGTCGCAAAAAATTTCACGAAACCCGCGACGGGAAACCGTTGCGGGTTTTTTGTTGCTCCGTGGCGGCGGTATGAATCGCCTCAGGCGCGCACGGTGTCCGCGGATTCCTTCGACGCGGTGACGGTGAGCACGTCGTGTGGCGCGCTTTCGCGCTGGCCGGCCGGGGTGACGCGGGTGAACAACGCGTTTTTGCGGAGCGTCGGCAGATCCTTCGCGCCGAGGTAGCCCATGCCGGACTGCACGCCGCCGATCAATTCGCCGAGCACGAAATCGAGCGGACCAGCGGCTTCCTTGAGCGCCTCGATGCCCTCGGGCGCGGCCTTCGATGCAACGGCTTCCTTGCGATCGTGGCCGTAGCGCGCGGCGCTGCCTTCCTTCATCGCCTCGCGGCTGCCCATGCCGCGATATTGTTTGTAAAGCTTTCCGCCGATCTCGACGATGCGGCCCGGAGCCTCATTGCAGCCTGCGAGCAGGCCGCCGCAGATCACGGCGTCCGCGAGCGTGAGCGCTTTCACAATGTCGCCGGATTTCGTGATGCCGCCGTCGGCGATGGTCGTCACGCCGGCTTTCGCGGCGGCTTTCGCCGCGACATAGACCGCGGTCATTTGCGGAATGCCGACGCCAGCGACGATGCGCGTGGTGCAAATGGAACCGGGGCCCTGGCCAACCTTGATGGCGTTTGCGCCGGCCTGCGCGAGAAATTCCACGCCTTCGCCGCTGGTCACATTGCCGGCGATGATCGTGAGTTCCGGGAACGCATCGCGCACGAGCTTCACCGCGTCGCCGACGCCCTTGGAAAATCCGTGCGCGGTCGAGACGGCCACGGCGTCGAGGCCTTCGTCAATGAGCCGGCCGACGTGCGAGACGATACGATCGCGGTCCAGCGCGCCGTCGGATTTGCGGTGAGGGGAGATCGCCGCTCCGCAGACGAGGCGGAGTTTTTGGTCGCGCGCGGGCTTCACGATGCGACGCGATTCCTCGCCGATGCGCTCGATGTCGCTGAGCGTGAAAAGCCCGCGCAATTTGTCGTCGTCGTCCACGATGAGCAGTTTGTGGATGCCCATGTGCTCGGTGAAAAATTTGTCGGCAGCCCCGATCGGCTTGTCGCGAATCTCGCGCTCGTGAAGCGTGAAGACCTGGGCGCGCGGCGTCATCGCCTCGGCCACGCTGCGGTCGCGGTAGCGTTCGCGCACCACGGAGCCGGAGAGCAACCCGAGCAGGCGGTTGTTTTCGTCCACGACGGGGAACGTGCTGAAGCGGAATCCGCGCTTTTCGACAAGGTCGAGAATTTCGCCGATCTTCTGCGCGGGCCCGACCTTGATCGGCTCCTGGAT
>JBOHXO010000519.1:0-7519 GCA_050737475.1 Chthoniobacterales bacterium | reverse complement strand
CGGTGCGCGAGAGGTCGAGCGACTGGATGCGCTTGCGAAACGACGCCGTATACATCGCGCCGACGACGAGAATGTGGCGGTCGCTTTTTTCGCAAAGCTCGCCGGCGAGAAGCGTGCCGTGGATCGTCGCGCAGAGATTCGAGAGCGACGCGTCCACCTCGCGGGTGGAATCAATCTGGTCCGGCGGCGGAAACAAATGCTGGCTGATCTTGAAGCTCGAGATGAGGCCGACGCAGCGATTTTCGCCATCCACGACGGGCAGGCCGCGGAAGCGATTTTCGCCGATCTGCAGCATGGCGTCGTAGACCGGCGAACCGACCTGCGCGGTGATGACGTTGCGCTCCATCACGTCGGCGACGCGCGGCCTCACGTCGTTGTAAAACACGGGCGCCTCGACGCCGAATTTTCCGAGCACGTAGTCAATGCGTTCGTTCGTGTTGCCGCAGCGGCCCGCGATGACGCCGGTCTCGCCGGACAGGCGCTTGAATTCGGCGTAGCCGAGTGCCGAGACGATGGCGTCCATGTCGGGATTGCGGTGGCCGATGATGATGGTTTCCATGTCGTGTCGAACTAAACAGGATTGGTGCTTGGGTTGAATGGTTGAAGCGAGCGCCTGCCCAGCTACGCTGTATTTACAGGATTTGAGGGATTAACAGGATTTAAAGAAGGGAAATTCGGAGAATCGAAACCATGTGATCCCGAAGCGTGTAATTGCGCACGAATTCCCAGCCGAGTTTTTCGTAGAAGGCGCGGTGGTGCGGGGTCCAGAGGTGCAATGTGGTGATGCCGATGCGGCATGCGAGCGACAGGGCTGCGAGCGTAATTTCGCGACCGAGGCCGCGGCTGCGCAGTGCGGGATCAACGACGACGGTGCCAAGCCATGGGCTGTATTCCGGGAGTGGCAGCACGTCCGTCGTGAGCAGTGCTGCGGAGGCGGCGAGGCGTCCATCCACGAAGCCGAGCAGCGTGCAGTCGAGTTGTTCACGATTCATTGCGCCGTCCATTTCGTGATGCGGCGTGAAGGCGTCGTCGAAGAGCCCGGGCCATTCGCGCAGATACCAGGCCGCGAGCGTTGGGCGGCATTCGGGATGATCCGCGAGGAAGCCGAGTGTCATTTTCCGGCGGGCGCGGGTTCGCCTTTCCAGAATCGGACGACGACATGATCGGTCCGGCGGACTTCCTTGAAGCCGCGCTCCTCCAGCACGCCCTCGACGAATGGCAGATGCAGCGCTCCCCACGGAATGATGACGATCTGCGACGTTTTCAAGGCGCCGTCAATTTCGCTGACGAGGTGCGCGTTGCGTTTATCGAGAATGTCCTTCAGGACGAGTTCTTCGGCGCCGGGTTCATTGAACGGTGAGTTAGCGGCGTTGATTGCGTGCAGCGCGTCGCCGACCGAAGAGCTCGAAAGAATGACGCCGATTGTGTTGATGAATTGGATGGTGAGCGGGCTGAAGACGGAGACATCCACATCGGCGTGGCGGTAACGCACATGCGGCTGCGATGCTCCGCCCTGCGCGGCTTCCGAAGCGGGCACGGCATTTTGCAGCGAGGTGGATTCCTGCGACGTGAGGCCGAGCCATTTGGCCAGGCCCGAATAGGAAAAATGGGTTTTCAGCAGGCCGGTTTTGTCCGTGATGCCCTCGAGCAGGACGACGGCGGAATCGCTCGCGGGCAGCGAGGCGTGGATGCGTTCGTAAAAATCCTTTTCGCCGATGTGCATCATGCTCACGAGGAGCACCGTCTTCCCGTCCTTCGTGAATTCGCGCTCCTCAAGCATCATGCCGCCGGGTCGCAGCTTGAAAAACCCGCCCGAGCGAGCCTCGAGGTAGGTGCCGACGGTATGGATCGCGCCCGCGGCGAGAAGAAGCGGCGCAGCGATGAAGGCGAGAGCGGCGAAGAGGGCGAGGCGGTGCCACGAAAACGAACGGGCCGCGGAATCCGGCGGCGTGCGGCTCCAGCGCTGGTAGGTAATAAGCAGCGCGATGGCGACGAGCAGTTGCAGCCAGTCGAAGATCGCGGGAAACAGGCCGGACGCGATGAAGGCGAGAGGAAAGGCGCCGGCAATATTTGCCCACATGAGAAATCCAACCGCCGGCAGCACGAAGCGCTTTGGCAGGCGCGCGGTGAATGCCGCGATGAGATACGTGCAGATCCCGAACACGAGCACGCTCCCGGCGACGATGTTTCGAAGCAGGGCGATCGGCAGCCATTCGCCGAGGACCGTCAGCAAGGCGTCGAGCAGGAAGCCGTAAAGTAAAATGGAAACCAGAACCCGCATGAGCGCCAGGGGCGCACACTATGCCGAACGCCGCGCCGCTGCAACCGCGCCGCTTTGACGGTGACAGCGGCGGGCAGGCGGGGTAGGAGCGGTGTGTGGCACACTCCGGCAAAATCCCTCTCATCGGGTGGCTATTTGGAATGTTCTGCCTCCCTCCGTTGCTCGGATTTCTCGTCGGGATGATGAGCGGATGGAGCTCGTCGGGTGGGCAGGCGGCATTTGCCATTTATGCAATTTCGATGATTGTGTTGGGCATCGCGGCAGCGGCCGCCGCCACGAGCGGGCTGACGCGCGTGGTGATGGCGATCGTTTTCCTTGTGGGAATGGTGTTCCTGCAGTGCGCCGTATTCTTCGTGGGATGCACGATTATCGCGACCAATTCATGAGTGTTGTCGTGATCGAAAATCCGCTGGGCGCGCTGCTCAAGCGCACGCGCAGCCGGTGCGTTGTTTGTCACGAGTCGTGCGAGGCGGAGGTGCGACGCCGCAAGGAGGATGGTGTGGAAAAAGTTTTTCTCACGCGATGGTGCGCGGAGCATGGCTCGCAGACCACGTGCATCGCTTCCGACGCGCGATTCTACTGGCTCGCGCAGGGCAATCCGGAGAACTCGTGCTGCTCGCCCGGCACGGCATGCTGCGCCTCGTCCGGCGATGCGATCGGCACGCTCGGAAAAAATGCAGCCGGCCGGCAGGACGGTCCTTTCGAAAAACTTTCCACGTGCCTTGCGCTGATCGAGATCGTGGACAGCTGCAACCTCGCCTGCCCGGTGTGCTATGCGGATTCGCCGCGCGACAAGGCGCTGCACGGAGCGAAGCCGCTGGCGGAATTGCAGGCGCGCATCCAGGGCGTCGTGGATCGCAAGGGCGAGATTGATATTCTTCAATTTTCCGGCGGCGAGCCGACGTTGCATCCGCAATTTTTCGAGCTGCTCGAGTGGGCGCAAATGCACGACGGCATCCGCTACGTGCTCATCAATACGAATGGCGTGCGCCTCGCGACGGACGACGCCTTTCTCGCCGGCATGGCCGCGGCGGCGCGGCGACGCGGGCTGCAGGTTTATCTGCAGTTCGACGGAACCGCGGAGGACGGGCAGATGGAGCTTCGCGGCGCGGACCTTCGCGCGATGCGCGAGCGGGCGATCGAGCGCTGCGGTGCGATCGGCCTGCCGATCACGCTCGCGATGACGGTGACTCGCGCGAACCTCGCGAACGTCTGGGAGACGTCGGAATTCGGCCTGCGCTTTCCGCACGTGCGCGGCGTGAGCTACCAGCCGTTTTTCACGAGCGGCCGGCGGGATGCCGTGAATGCCGTGGCGCACCGGCCGCTCACGACGGCGGACGTCCTGCTCGCACTCATTGACGGCGGGAAGCTCGGGGCGGAGGATTTCACGCCGCTGCCGTGCGGCGATCCAAATTGCGCGACGATCGGCTACCTGCTGCGCGTGAATGGAGCGGTGCGGCCGGTGAGCGAGTTTTTGGATTTTCGCGAGTTGCAGGGATTCCTGCGCGACAAGGTCCGTTATTCGCTCGACGACCTCGTGCAGTGCGGCTGCGAAAACGAGCCGCTGGGGGAATTGTTGAAGCGATTCGAACTCGACGAGTCGAATACGTTCCGGATTTTCGTGAAGCCGTTCATGGATGCGTTCACGTGGGACGAGGACCGCATTGATCGCTGCTGCACGCACGTGATCCGCGAGGATGGAAAACTCGATTCGTTCTGCCGTTACTATTCGGGGTTTCCCGGAACCTGCTGCGCGCCGTGAACCTGCCGCCGGTCTATGCCTTCACGATGCTCGGTGCGGTCGTCGTGGCGGGCGTGTTCTGGTGGCGCCTGGCGCGGCGCGACGGGCGACTTTTCGCTCTCTATCTCGCCGCGCTGTTTGGAGCGTTGATCGGCGCGAAGCTGGGGTGGTTCCTCGCGGAAGGCTGGCGTGACATCGGTCATCCGCAATTCCTGATCGCGCTGGCCACCGGCAAGACGATTCTTGGCGGCCTGCTCGGCGGTTACCTCGCCGTGGAGTGGGCGAAACGCGTGCTGGGGTTCGAGGGAATGACAGGCGATTGGTTCGCGATGATCGTGCCGCTGGGCATCGCGCTGGGCCGCGTGGGCTGCATCGTGCAGGGCTGCTGTGGCGGAGTGCCATGGAACGGCTGGTGCGCGGTGCGCGATGCGCATGGCGTGGCGCGGTGGCCGTCCGCGGAGATCGAGCTGGGGTTCAACCTGCTCGCGGCGCTTGTGTTTTTCGGCATGCGGCGACGGCACGAGTTGCCGGGGCAGCATTTTCATCTCTACCTCATGGCCTACGGCGCATTTCGATTCCTGCACGAATTCCTGCGCGACACTCCGCGTGAACTCGTGATGTTCTCCGGCTATCAGCTCCTGGCGCTCGCGTGTTTTGCGGTCGGCGCGATTGGCTTTGCGCGGCGGGCCCGACAAAGTCGGGTGGGAGCGCTGTCAGGCGCGTGAGACTTGGTTAAAACGGGAAGGTATACCAGCCGTAGCCCATGCCCGACCAATCCTCCCAGATCGTCCCGGTGGGCGGGGCGGCCGCGACGAGCGGGGCGGGGGCGATTTTTCGCCGTGCGCAAATTTTCTGATACGCGGTGTATTCGAGGCTGGTGCCCACGAAAATGCGATTCAACTCCGGATCGGGAAAGACGTAATACGTGTGGCGGCGGTGCGTGACCTGGGTGATTTTTCCGGCAGGCAGCGTCTTGAGGAGCGCCTGCTGCTTCGGCTGCGAGGCCGTCATCGTGCGGAATCTCGCCTTGGTGAAAAGATCGGAGGAGCTTGGCGTCGTGGTTGCGCAGCCGGTGGCGAGGAGGGCGATCGCCACGGCGGCGAAAAAGGAGAGGCGGGTTGGGATGCTCACGGAATGGATCGGTGGGAGGTTATTTCGTGCGCGGGTGCATGCACAACCGGTGAATGATGACTGAATCGTCGTACGGCTCACTTTACGCAGCAAAGTATTCATTGCGCGAGGACTGCGCGGGCTTTGCGAAATGAATGCTTTGCTGCAAAAAAATGTCAAAAGGCTTTGTTCTCGCCATTGGAGAGAACTACTTGGCATTTCATTTGTGTGATCAAATCATATGTGGCCGTTTTTTCAGTCGTCGTTTCATTGATCGTATGCCCTTTCGCGCAAGGCGCCTCCTATACGTGGAATAACTTCAACGGCGCCGGAGACACGCTCTGGAGCAGCCCCGGCAACTGGCAGCCAGGCGCGGCCGCCTCCTTTTTCAACACCACGTTAAACTTCCCCGGCTCGGTGAGCCAGCCCTCGGCCGGTTACACCACCACCTACGACTCGGCCTTTACCGTCAACGCTCTTGTCTTCTCCTCCACCGCCGGCTCGAGCAACACGGGTGTCTCGGTGACTGGCTCCGGCTCCGGCAGCACGATCCGGTTCAACCTCGATGGAGCGACTCAGCCCAGCATCACGAACAACGGCACCAGCCTGGTCTCGATCGCTAACGGCTCGGCCACCACGGCCATGACCATCGTCGGCGGCACATGGCTCCAGATTCTTGGAAACAATCTGGGCAACATCTCGCTCACCGGCGCCATCGGCGAGACGGGCGGGGCGGGCAGCGTGTTGGTCGCGATGTCGGGGCCCGGCTTCGGTGGCACCGGCGCGCTGGTCACGTTCGGCGGCACCGGCAGTTATACGGGAGGCACGATCCTCGCGACTGGCAATGTCGGTGTCGGCAGCTCCGGCGCGCTGGGCACGGGTCCGGTGTCCGTGTCAGGCGCAGGGCACACCCTGCGGCTCACGGCGGCCTCCCTGACTATTCCCAACAACTTTGTCCTCTTTCAGTCGCTCAACATCACGGGTGTCAATACCGGCACGTTCAGCGGTGCCTTCACGGGCAGCGGCGGCATTTCCGTCGCCAATACTGCGACCATGACAGCGTTGACCTTCACCAACGCGGGCAACTCCTTCAGCGGTCCGGTGGTGTTCAATCCGGTCGGCAACGCCGTCGGCGGCATCACCCTCAACGGCAACGGCAGCTTCACCAGCACCAGCGGCCTGACTTTCTACTCCAATACGTCGCTCACCATCGACAACTCCGGAACCAATGTCTCCAACCGCCTGAACCCCGGCGCGACCCTGACGCTCCACCGAGGAAACTTCTTCCTCACGGGCAGCGCGGCCGGCCCCAGCACCGAAAGTCTGGCGTCGCTTGCCAGCACCGGCACGGCAAGTTTCACCCTCACCCCGAACGCCGCGCAGGCATCCTCGATCACTTTTGGCAACTGGACCCGCAGTCAGAACTCCACGGCGAGCATCCGATCCGTCGGACTCGGTGGCAGCGGTGCAAACACCGGCAATGTGATCATCACCGCGAATCCTGGTGGCGCCATCGGCGGCAGCGGGCTGCCGGGCACGACCAGGCTCAACATCCTTCCCTACGCGGTCGGCGACACCACTTCGTCCGGGGCCACTTTGCCAAGCCTCGTGCGCTGGGACGCGGACACGGGCAGGATCACGCCGCTGGACTACAACACGGAATATGCCGCCAATCTCTACACCACGGGAGTGCTGGCTCCGACCGGCAACTTTCGCCGCACCAGCGCCCCCTCGAACCTCCTGTCGGGCGGGGTGACGGGGCTGAATGCCGCCACTGTCAACGCTCTCGTCCTCAATAGCAACGCGGCCGCGACCCCTGCCATCGGCGTGTCCGTTGCGGGGCCTGGAATCCTGACGGTGGGCAGCGGCACGATTCTCAACGGCCTCACCGGGAGCACGACCCTGCCAACGCTGGCGAGCATGATCAACACCGGCGGCCTGGATTTCGGAGCGAACACCGGCTACATCCACACGCTCGCCGATTTGACGATCAACAGCCCCATCTCGGGCAGCGGCGGCGTGGTCAAGAGCGCGTTCGGCGTCTTGATTCTCAATGGCGCCAATACGTTCACCGGCGACCTCACCGTCAACAGCGGCAACCTGCGTTTCTCCGACGACGCAAGCCTCGGCGCGGCCGCCAACCAATTGGTCCTCAACGGCGGCATTACCTCCGCGTTCACTTACCAACCGCCCGCGCTCTTCAACGACTCGGTCGGCAGCACGCTCACGCTGACCCGCACGATCGCGATCGGGTCCGCCGGCACGGCCATCGGCACCGGGCTCGCCAACGGCACGCTCGAGCTCGCCGGCACCGTCGGCGGCACCGGGCAGCTCTACATCAGCACTGGCTATGTGAAGCTCACCGGCACCTTTACCCAAACCGCGCC
>JBOHXO010000518.1:0-1661 GCA_050737475.1 Chthoniobacterales bacterium | reverse complement strand
GCGTCGCAGGTTGCGCCGCGCACCTTCCCACGAACGGTGCCGCCCGTCCCGACTTCCTTCTCGCCGAGCAGGCGTTCATTCCCGGCGGCTGGTTGACCAGTGGACTCGTCGCTGAAGGCGCACCGGGATTGCTTCTCCGGTTCGAGGTGCGCCCGGAATGCCGCGGTGTGCCGTTTGCGGAAATATCCGCCGCCGTGCTCGAAGCCTGTGATGCACCCGCCGCCGCATTCGTGCTCGCCGTCGAGGTCGCCGGCCTTGTCGGAGCCTCGCTGCGCCAGTCGCCATCACGGGCCATCGCCGATCCGTTCGCGTTTCCGGAAATTCGCGATCGCTTGAATTTCACGAGCGAGCGTGCCTTCCGCGATACCACGTGCATCGTCGTCGGGGCTGCTGCGAGATCCGGCTCCGCTTGGGATTCCCGCCTGCGCCCCGTTGACCTTGCCGGCGTGATCAAGGCTCACGCGCACGCCGCCGTCTTTCCCTACCGCCCGATCCGGAAGGGCGCGATTGATCTCGGCGAAACCGTCCGCGGAATCTTCGAGGCTGGCGGCCTGCAGTCGATCCTCCATCTGCTCAACGACACCCGTGATCCCGAGGGCAGCGGCGACAGCGAATTCCTGCGCGGAGCCTGCTGGGTCGCGCCCATCTCCAACGAGCCATGACGCTTCTCCTCGGCGCACTCACCATCGGCCTCATCCTCTCGCTCCTCGCGATGGGCGTGATGGTGTCGTTCCGCATCTTCTCGGTGCCCGACATCACCACGGACGGCTCGATCACGCTCGGCGCCGCCGTCGCGGCTACGCTCATTGTCGCAGGTGTCCCGCCGTTGCTGGCCACCATCGCGGCGCTCGCCGCCGGCTTCCTCGCGGGTTCGGTCACCGGCGTCCTCAACACGAAATTCAAAATAGACGCACTGCTTGCCGGCATCCTCGTGATGACCGCGCTCTATTCCGTGAACCTCCGCATCATGGGCAAGAGCAACGTCCCGCTCATGGCCGACAAAACCCTCGCCAGCGAAGCCGGATGGCTCGGCGAAAAATTGGTCGGGCAGGAGCGGTTGAACGTCCTCGGCTGGCCGGTGCTCACCGCCGACTTGAGCATGCTCGTCGGCGCCCTTGTGTGCGCGGTCGTCGCCGCGCTGGCGGTCTATTTCTTTTTCCGCACCGAGATCGGAACCGCGATGCGCGCCACCGGCGACAACCCGCAGATGGTTCGCGCGCTTGGCGCAAACGTCGAAGGCTACCGCATCTTCGGCCTCGCGCTGGCCAACGGCCTCGTCGCGCTTTCAGGCGCGCTCTTCGCGCAATTCCAGGGCTTCGCCGACGCGCAGATGGGCATCGGCCAGGTCGTGGTCGGCCTCGCGAGCGTGATCATCGGCGAATCGCTCACCGGTGGGAATCGCAGCCTGGGTCTCACGCTCGTGGGCGCGATCTTCGGTTCTGTGCTCTTCCGGTTGCTCGTCGCCATCGCGCTGCGCGCGGGCCTCAATCCGAACGACCTCAAGCTCATCACCGCAGTCTTCGTCTTCGCCGCGCTCGTCCTCCCGGGCCTGCTCGCAAAATTGAAAAGAAGAACGGCATGAATTTTACAGGAGGTAACGGAGGAAAGGGAGGGAGGCCATGCATCCATTTTTCTTGAAGGCAGACTCCATGACCGAAGAT
>JBOHXO010000517.1:0-6482 GCA_050737475.1 Chthoniobacterales bacterium | reverse complement strand
CCTCGTGGAGCACATACAACTGGTCGTAGGCGGCGAGCGAGAGCGGATTCGCGGCGATGATTTTTTCGAGCACGGGAATGGCTTCCTCCTTGCGCCCGAGCTCGATGAGCGCCGAGGCGAGCCGCTCGTTGATGTTCGGCATCGAGGGTTTCAACTCGGCGGCCTTTTGGTAAAACGTCACGGCTTTCGCAAGCTGGCGGTTCAGCACGTAGAAATCGGCGATGCGCGCGAGCGACTGCGCGTCGTCGCCGGCGGTCTGCGCGGCCTTGTCCAGGCAGGCGTTGAGTTTTGCAGCCGTCTTCGCATCGGAGAAGGCGTTGCCGTCGCTCGAGTTCGCGAGGAAATCCGCGAGCTGAAGCCAGAAGCCAGGGTTGCTCGTCTTTGCGCGCGCGGCGCGATCGAGCACTTTCGCGCAGCCGGCCGCGTCGCCCTGCGCCTGGGCGATTTCCCAAAGCGCCTCGTAGGCGCTGAACCGGCTGGGATCCGCCTCGACCGCAGTCTCGGCGTAGCGGGTGGCGAGGTCGGGCTTGCGGAGATGGCGGAGATAAATCGAGGACAGTGCGAGCGCGGGACCGGGCTCGTCGGGGCGGGCTTTGAGGGCGTCCTTCAACACGCCGATGGCCTCGGTGGCCTCGCCCCGGCGCAGGTAATCGTAGGCGACTTCGATGGCGAGCTCGGTGTAACCCGGATCGAGGCGCAGCACCTCGCGATAGCTCTTGAGCGCCTGCTCGGGGCCGTGGGTTTCCTCCTCGAGGACGCCGGTGACGAAATGCGCCATCGCCTCGGCCTGATTCCCGGACTTTGCGCTGAGATCAAACTGCGCGGACGCGGGCCCAACCTCGTCGGGAAGGTAGTCGCTCTCGCTCGCGGCGAGGAAATGCAAGCACGCGGCCGGCGGTAAAACAATTGCCGCCAGCCACCTCAATGAGGTTGCCGCATGTAAACCGACCCCGGCTTTCATGCGGACAGAATACGCGCTAGGACTTGTAGCGCAAACGCTTCTTATGGCGATTGAGCTTCATGCGCTTGCGGCGTTTGTGTTTGGCGATCTTGGCCTTTCTCTTCTTCTTAAGCGAACCCATGCAATACTTCTAGTGAACAACCTTGTTGAGGGGGTATTCGATTATACCTTCCGCCCCGAGCTGTTTGAGCTTCGGGATGATTTCCCTGACGGTCTTTTCGTCAATGACTGTTTCCACCGCCACCCAGTTTTCCTGGGCCAGAGGCGAAACTGTAGGATTCCGCAGGGAAGGGAGCGCCTCAAGCAAATTCTTCAGGCTTGTTGCGGGAAGGTTCATTTTGAGGCCGACGAGATCGCGCGCGGCAAGGGCGCCTTTCAGGAGCAAAACGAGCGTTTCCATCTTCTCGCGCTTCCACGGATCGGCAGCGGCTTTGGGGTTCGCAATGAATTCGGGAAACGATTCGAGCAGCGTCTCGACGATGCGGAGTTTGTTCGCGCGGAGCGTCGAGCCGGTCTCGGTGATGTCCACGATGGCGTCCACCAATTCCGGCACCTTGACCTCGGTCGAGCCCCAGGAAAATTCAACCTCCACGTCCACACCGCGCGATTCAAAGAACCGCTTCGTGAGGCCCACGGCCTCGGTGGCGACGCGCTTGCCGGCGAGATCCTGCACGGTGCGAAACGGCGAATCCTCGGGCACGACGAGCACCCAGCGCGTGGGGCGCGAACTCGCCTTGCTGTAGGCGAGCTGCGTGAGCGATTCGACCTGCGAGTTGTTTTCGGCGATCCAGTCGGAGCCGGTGATTCCGCAATCGAGATAGCCGTGTTCGACGTAGCGGCTGATTTCCTGCGCGCGCAGCAATCGCACATCGAGCGCGGGGTCGTCCACGGCGGGACGATACGAGCGTTTCGAGCCGGAAATTGAAAAGCCGGCCTTCGCGAAGAGGTCAATCGTCGCGTCGAGCAAACTGCCCGAGGGCAGGCCAATGATGAGAGAGTTGCTCATTGAAAGGGAGGGAGAGCCTAGCAGGCGAAAACGCGACTGCAAGCGGACAGAGCCGCGATTACTTCCACTCGATCTTCCCGCGCTGCTGCATGAGGATCGTGCCCTCCGGCACGTCCGCGGGCGGGTTCTCAACCTGCACATCCACCATCGTCACCTCGGGGTAACGCGTGCGGCCGGTGCTGTCGGGCGCGACGCCGACGAAGGTCTCAATGGCCGTGAGTATCTTTCCCGGGAAGCCGCAGAACGCCTTCAATTCCGGCTTCGAGTCAAGTTTGCCGGGCATCGCAATCGTCGAAACCCACAGGATGCATGCGGCAATCAGCGCCCCGGAAAACAACCCGGCAAACAGGCCGAGCACGTTGTCCACGTAATTGGCTTTTACGCTTTTGTAGGATTTCGCGCGGAAGTCCACGACGAATGCCGCCACGAGAAAGCCCACGCCGAAGAGCAGCAGGAACGCGAGGGTCGCGATGATTCGCGGATCGAATGTCACCGCGCCAATGAGCGTTTCCGCCCACGGCTGCCAGTAACGCGCGGCGACGAGGGCGGCAAAGAAAAACGTGAGCGTGTAACGCAGCTCGATCGTGGCGCCGTAGGTCACGCCTCTCCAGCCGCGATAAAGAATCGGCAGCGCGGCGATCACGAGCAGGGAAATTTCCGGAAAGTTCATGCGGCGTTTGCGCTCAGGTGGCCCGGAGCACTTCCTCCACGGTTGTGATGCCCATGAGAATTTTTTCGGCGCCGTCGTAGCGGTAGTTGCGGAATCCGCGCTCGATCGCGAGTGCGTTGAGGGCGGTTTCGTCCATGCCGTCGCCGAAGCCGCGACGGAATTCGTCGTCGAGCACGAGGATTTCGAAAATACCGGTGCGTCCGCGGAAGCCCGTGCCGTGGCAGGCGTCGCAGCCCTGCGGCGCGTAAATCGTGGCGCCCGGCTCGAAGCTCAGCCCGACGCTCTCGAGTTCGTTGCCATCGGCGGCGTAGGCGCGCCGGCACTCGGGGCACAGCACACGCACAAGCCGCTGCGCCAGCACCATGAGCAGCGCCGAGGCGACCTGGTAGCGCTCGATTCCGAGATCCTGCAGACGCGAGACCGTGCTGATGGCGTCCTTCGTGTGCAGCGTGCTGAAGACGAGATGCCCGGTGAGCGCGGCGCGCAACGCGATGGTCGTGGCCTCCGTGTCGCGCATTTCGCCGACGAGAATGACGTCGGGGTCCTGCCGCAAAATGGACCGCAACCCGGCCTCGTAGGTGATACCGGCCCTCGGATTCACGGCGATCTGCGTCGCGGTCGAGAGTTCGTATTCCACGGGATCCTCGACCGTCATGATGTTCAGGCTCGAGCCGTCGAGCTGGCGCAGCGCGGCGTAGAGCGTGGAGGTCTTGCCCGAACCGGTGGGGCCCGTCGCAAGGATCATGCCGTTGCGCGAATTGATGACGTGCTGGAATTGCGCGAGCATTTCCGGCGACATGCCGAGCGAGGTGAGATCGAAGACTCCGCCGCGGTGGTCTAGCACGCGGATCACCATTTTCTCGCCGTAGATGGAGTTCGCCGTCGCTACGCGAAAGTCCACCTCACGGCCCTCGCATTTCACGCGGAATTTTCCATCCTGCGCCTTGCGCTTTTCCGAGACATCAATTTCAGCCAGCGACTTGAGCGCGGAGACGAGACGCAGGCCGTCCGACAGCTCGAAGCTCATGCGCTCGTGCAGGATGCCGTCGAGCCGGAAACGCACGCGGTAAATGTCGTTCGCAGGCTCGATGTGAATGTCGCTCGCCTGCTCGATCAGCGCCTCCTCGAGCATCTCGGAAGCATTGTCGAGGCCGGACGATTCCTCGCCCTGGCCCTTGATCACGAGGGACTGGCGGTCGGTGTCGAGAAACGTGAGGCCCTTGCGCGTGGCGCCTTTTTTCGCGATGTGCTCGGCGGGATCGAATTTTTTCGTAAGGCCGAATTTTGGGAAGGACAATCCCGTGCCGCTCTCGACCGGTGCTGCTTCAGCGGGAGCGGAATCCGCCGGCTTTTTTTTTCCCTTCGCGAGCGCGGCGTCGTTGAGTTTTTGACGCGTGAACTGCGTGGCAAAATACGCGCCGGCACCGAGCACAGGCACAACCACCGCGGCCGTCACCCAATACCGCGGCTCGACACGCCGCTCGAACAAACTCCTCTGCACCTCGCGCAGTCCGCGCATCCACAACGCGGCAATGAGAAGATAGCCCGCCAGGAAAAATTCGAAGTTCCAGCGATCGGGCGCGGGCGGCACCTCCGCCACCGGCGCAGGTGGCTCGACCGTCTGCGCGGCATCGGGCGCCGCCACGGGTAATTGCGAAGCGTCTGCGGTCCCCGGAAGCTCCTGCGTGGGCGGCGGCGCAAGGGCCTCGACGGGCTGGCCGTCAATGCTCTTCAGCGATGAGAGCGGATAACGGATGATGCCGGAGGGAATGAGGATCGAAATGGTGTCCTTCGAGCGCGTGACGATTTTCACATCGCGCATCTGCTGGCCGTTTTGAAAAACGAGATCGGCCGCCGCGGCACGATCGGCCGCGGCCAGTATAAAGCATAGCATGGCCGCCAGGCAGCCCGTTTTCCCCACAAGCACGGCTGGTGTATGGAAACAACCGCCGCCCGACGTCAAACCGAAACTTCCGGTCTGGCGGTGAAAGCATCACCTCACGAACCGGGCTTGAGCGGATGCGTCGGGCGCTTGCTGGCGATTGCGTAGGCAATGAAATAGCTCAGGATCGCGGCGGGCACGGCGATCACCATCGAGCCCACCAGCATCGGCAACCCGTATTTATGGAACGTCGTCCAATGGAAAAATTGCGACAGCCGGATGTCGTGGATTTTTTCCATGGGGGCGAGCCGGTGCGGATTGCTCATCAGCCAGAATCCGATCTCGTATTCGATGCCCAGAAGCACCGGCCAGAGCGGCGCGATCACATCATGCAGGCACACCGCGAGGACGGCGGCGATCTTGCTGCAGCGCGCCAGCCAGGCGGTGGCGAGCGACAGCAGCGTCTTGAGCATGAACAATGGCGTGAAGCCGTAAAACATCCCGATGGCTACGCCGCCGGCAATGGCATGCGGCGTGTCGCGCAATTCCAGCAGGCGGCGCCAGAGCGAGCAGATATGTCCCCAAAGTTTCTTAAACACGAGGCGAGCACCCAAGCAGCGCGGCGCGGTGTTTTCCAGCATTGAATTGCGGACGTGCGTCGGTAACTTGTAAGGTTTTTTTCGACGATGGACTATGGCATGGACGATTTCGATTTGCTCGACGACCACCCGTCCCCGTTTGCGCGCTGGGCGGCGCCCGCACTGGTCATCTCGCTGCTGCTGCATGTGCTCGGCCTCGTGATGCTGGGCCGGCTTTCGTTCTTCGAAATGAATCCGGAAGCCGCCGCGCCCCCGGTCACCTTCAAGCTCGAACGGGTTGTGATTGATCCCGAGTTGCTCAAGCCCACCAACGACGGCAAGCCGAAGCCCGCTTCCGCGCCGACGGCCGTGAAGCCGCCTGCGGACAAGCCTTCGTTCGCGAGCATGATGTCGCAAAACAAGGGCGCCGCCGCTGCGCCGGAAATCCACGATCCCATTCTCGCCGACAAGCCGAAGGTGGATCCTGCCAGCTTCCGCGACACGGTGCAGGCCGCGCAGAATGGCGGTGTGAAAAGCGTCGCGTCCGACATGGATCAAGTGCGTCCCGAGATCGAGATGGATAGCCCCACCTCCGCCCAGCCGCTGCTCGATCTCGTCAAGCCCGGCAAGGAAACAGGCGGCTCCCCGGGCACCACCGGTCCGCTCGCCGGCTCGGACTCGCCCGGCTTCAGCAACCTCAACGACCTGCTCGCCGCCACCGGCCCGCTCACGCCGGAGACCGCGCCGATCCGCATGGATTCCGACGTGCTCTACGCCTACGACAGCTACCAGCTCCAGCCGCAGGCCGTCGAAAGCCTCCAGAAACTCGGCCAGATCATTCAAAAAAATCCGCAACTCGATTTCGCCATCGAAGGCCACAGCGATTCCGACGGTGAGCCCAACTACAACCTCCGGCTCAGCCAGCTCCGCGCCGAGGCCGTAAAGCAATGGCTCGTGCGGGTGATGCACATTGACGGCTCGCGGATTTCCACAAGCGGATTCGGAAATACGCGGCTCATCGTGCCCCCCACGCAGCCCTACAACGAACAAGCAGAAGCCCCAAACCGCCGGGTCGAGATCGTGCTCCGCGACCATACTCCGGCGACTCGATGAGGATTTACCAGGCGGGCGCATCAATGGTCCCACTTTACAAGGAGCGTGTGCTGGCCGAATCGGCGCGCAAGCTGGCCGAGCGCACTCGAAAGCGCGGCGAGGACTGGCTGCCGATTTTCAAACGCTTCCTCAAGCTCGAGGAGCATCGCCTGCGGCTCTGGCACAACGCCGGCGGCGGCGGACGCGAGATCGCACGCCAGCGCGCCGACCTCAGTGACATCGTCGTCCGCGAGTTGTTCGAGAGCATGTCCGCGAGCGTCGCGGGCAAGGCC
>JBOHXO010000516.1:0-2639 GCA_050737475.1 Chthoniobacterales bacterium | reverse complement strand
GCACAGGACTATTCTGCGGCGCATGGAAACGCACCTTTCGCCCGCTTCCGCCGCATCCCCTCAAACTTCACCGCTTCCCCTGCAACCGCCGCCACCCCGGCGCTTTTTTTCGTTACGGGGCAGGCCGCCCGTTCTCTTTCCGGCCGCAGCGGCACGGCCTGCCGCGCTGCTTTGGGTCTGGTTGCTCCCGCAAGCGCTGCTGTTGTTTTTGAACTGGCAGGCCTGGGACCTTGCAAGCGGAGACATGGATGCAAGCGAGCGCACCACCTCGCTCGTTTTCTTCGCCATCGAATGCGCGCTGCTCGTCGGGGGCCTTGCGCTCTTCACCGTCACCGTGCTCCGCCGCTGCAACATTTCGCGCATCGCGGGCGGCTGCCTGCTGCTCGGCGCCACGTTCCACCTCACCGCTGTTTTCACCGATGCCACGAATGCAATTCCCAACTCCGTCCAGGACTGGATGCTTCCGCCCGGACAATGGATCTACGAGCAATTCATGTTCATGGGAATCGGCGCGCTCTATGGGGCGTTTCGCCTCCTGTGCCCGGATCGCGAGCAATCCCCGATCCTCAATATCTCACTCACGCTCGTCGCCCTCGCAGCGCCGTTCGCCATCCTGTTCCTCGTCATCAGCACCTCCATGCTTCGGTTCGTATTCGACGCGGAGGTTGACGCCGCGAAATACATCATCCTTCCGCTTTTTCTCTCCGCCACTTTTCTCGGGACAGGCGCCATTCTCCGCATCTGCATCAGTCTCTACACGGTGGCGCGGCGCAGTTCCCCCGTGGCTCTCGCCATCGTTACTTTCATCGTCGCGCTCGTGCTGCCGCTCGCAGGCCTGATCACGAATGCCGCCATCGCATTTCCCGCCGACTTCCAGCTACCGCTCATCTACACGCTCGCCATCGTCAACGGCATCGTCCTCACACTTCCGAATTTTTCCAATCCCCTCGCGCACCGCCTCGTCTGGCTGGCCCAATGCGCGACGTTCTTCTTCACCGCGTATTTCTTCGCGGTCTTCCTGCCCGTGATTCCGCTCATGCCGCTCGGCGCGATGTTCTTCGGGCTCGGCCTGCTCATTTGCGTGCCCTCCGCGCTGTTCCTGCTGCATGGCTGCCGTATCCTCGACGGAATGAAAGCGGAAATCCGCGACGGCCGCCGCTGGATCCCGCCCCTTCTCGCTGCAGGCGCCATCGCACTCGGCCCCACGTTGCTCACCACGCAAATCCTCCGCGACCGCGCCTCGCTGCATCAGGCGCTCGATCATCTGCAATACCCCGACTACGCGCACCCGGTCTTCACCGGCGACCGCGCCTCGCTCCGCACCGCGCTCATCAACCTCCGCAATTTCAAGGAAGGCCGCTACCTGCCGCTCTACTCCGAATTCTACAACTGGCTCGCGTTCGACAATCTGCTCCTCCCCGACAAAAAACTCGCCGAGACATGGATCGCATTTTTTGGCGACCCCATGCCGGCCGCAAATTCAAAGTCCTTCGACGCTCCGTTCCTCGCGAGAGGACGCGGAGCCTCCAGCACCGAGATTCTCAACGAAGCTCCCGGCGCCCGTCCGCCCGCCGATGCCATCACGAAATCGCTGCGCACCGTCGTCACCACGCATGCTGGCGAAGTGCGCGCCCTCGCCCAGCTCGTCGTCGAAAACCCCACCGCGAACCCCGCGGAATATCGCGCCCTCGTTCACGTGCCCGACGGCGTCTTCATCACAAACATGTTACTCACGATCGATACGGAACGCGTGCCCGCAAAGCTGTTCGAGGAACGCGCCGCACTTTGGGTCTACAACAAGATCACCGAGGTGCGCCCCGTCACTCGCGATCCCGCCATTCTCCGTTACGTCGGACCGCAAACCGCCGAGCTGCGCGTCTTCCCCGTAAACACGCGCAGCACGCGCTCCGTCGAAATCGAATTCACCTACCCCGACAATTTTTCGCCTACGATCACGGTGGACGGCCGTCCTCTCGACCTCCCCGCCGCGCAAGCAAACAAGGCCCTCCGCAACGGAATCGCCGCATGGGTGCCGCCCTCCGCGGTGACCGGCATCGCCCCGCTGCATCGCACAGCACATCCGCACCTCATCCTGGACATCTCGAAACATTCCCAATTGCAGGACCGCGAAAAACTCGGATCGGCGATCAAAAATGCGCTCGCCGCATTCCCCGACTCCGCGATGGCAAACGTGACCTTCGCAAACTTCGAGAGCCGTGATTTCCACAACGGCACGCCGCTTTCGGTTCGCGAACTCCGCACCATGGACCCCGCTGTGATCCTGAAGTCCGCCGGCAAATTCGACGGCGGATTCCTCGAGGCATTCGCCATCAAGTCCGCCCTCACCCGCGCGCAATCGGCCATTCCCGGGCAGGCCGTGAAGGAATATCCCGCCGTCGTCGTGCTCCGCGGCACCGACGAACCATTGAACCTCGGCCGCGATCAACTCCCGCAATTCGCAGCGCTTGCGCCGGACCAGCCGTTCTGGTGGGCGCTCGATCCCGGCGCGACCGCTCCGCGCGAGGAACCGCTCGACCCCGCCGCCGCCCGTTCCGCACAACCCCGCGACGTTCGCGTGTTCGACACCGGCACGGGTTTGGTAGCCACTCCCGCCGGCGAGCCCGCATTCCTGACCGGAC
>JBOHXO010000515.1:0-3521 GCA_050737475.1 Chthoniobacterales bacterium | reverse complement strand
AGGTTACATCGTGAAACTTTCGCCGAGGTAAAGCCGGCGGCTGATCGGGTCGTTGAGGAGGAATTCCTTGTTGCCCTGGCTTTCGACGCGGCCTTCGTAGATGAGGTAGGCGCGGTCCACGATGTTGAGCGTCTCGCGGACGTTGTGGTCGGTGATGATGATGGCGAGGCCGGACTTGCGCAGGTCGGTGATGATCTGCTGCACGTCGAACACGGCGATGGGATCCACGCCGCTGAACGGCTCGTCGAGCATGAGCAGCGAGGGATTCGTGACGAGCGAGCGTGCGATGGTGAGTCGTCGCTTCTCGCCGCCGGAGAGCGTGAGAGCGTGCTGCTTCGCGACGTGCTCGATGCCGAATTGTGTGAGCAACTCCGCGCAGCGCGCCTTGCGCTCCTTCTTCGAGGCCTTCGTCGTCTCGAGGATGGCCAGGATATTCTGCTCGACGGTGAGCTTGCGGAAAATGGATTCCTCCTGCGGGAGGTAGCCCATGCCATGGCGTGCGCGCACATACATCGGCTGGGAGGTGACGTCCACGCCCTGGAAAAACACGCGTCCGCCGTTCGGCTTTACCAGGCCGACGATCATGTAGAACGACGTCGTCTTGCCGGCGCCATTCGGTCCGAGCAGGCCGACGATTTCGCCCTGCTTGACGTTGATGTCCACGCCATTCACGACGGCGCGACCGCCATAGATTTTAACGAGCTTGTCGGTCTCGAGGAGAGGCTTCCGGGTGTCGGTGACGGTGGTGGTCCCGGGCAGGGTGGCTACGGCGTCCATGGCTATTGTCCCGGGGTCGTCGAGGCGTCAACAATGACGGTGCGGCTGCCGCCCTTGGTATCGAGCCGGCCGTTGCGGTTCAGGATCATGATCGTGGTCTGCTCAGTGGACAGGTGGTTGTTGATGCCCTGCTGGAGTTGCGGCCAGTCGGTGAGCGTCGCTTCGCCGGTCGCGGGACGAAATACGGCCTTGCCCGCGCGCCCGATGGATTTCGACGTTGCGCCTTTTTCGTCGGTATTTTCCTGGACGATCACGACCTTGCCAACAGCCTCGGCGTGCTCGATGCCCTTGCGATCCTTGTTGAGGAAGACGGTGAGCTTGTCGCAGTAGAGATTGAACTGCGGGTCCTTCACGAACACACCGGTAACGAACGTCGCGACGCCGCTGGCATTGTCGAACGTGGCTTCGCCCTTGCACGTGATTTCGGTCTTCGCGTTTTTCGGACGATCTTTTTGCATGCCGCCGAGGCCCGTGGGATCGGGTTTTGCGGACTGCGTCTTTGCCGGTGTGGATGTGGCCGCGGGCGTGGATTGGGCGCGGAGCGCTGATGAGCAAATCAAAAGCGAGGTGGCTGCGAAGAGGAATCGTCGGATCATTTGGAAGCAGGTTCAGGAGTGGGCGTGGGCTTGGCGGGCTTGTTCTTTTTGCGCTTGGGCACTGTGTCGCCGCCGGTGTTGAAAATGGTCATCTTCACGTTTCCCATCACGCGGCCGAAGCGCGATTTGACATGAAATTCGGCGCGGTCGCCATTGATGACGAAATCGTCGCGCTTGATTGTGGTGGGCGTGTCGCTCGTGAGGATCTTCGTGTCGAAGTTGAATATCGAGTGCGCCATTTCAACATGGAACGTGGTGCCGTCGTCGTTGTGAATCTCAATCTGGAGCCCCTGCATTTCCATGTCGCGATCGCCGATGCGCTTGGCGCTCTCGGCCTTGAACAGCGATTGGGTCTTGCCGTTCGGGCCGAGGCTCGGAATCTGGACGTTGTGGAAAACCTGGTCGGCCGGCACGCCCTCGAGCACTTTCTTGATGCGCTCGTCCTCGTTGTCCGAGGGGTCCGGATTTTTTTTGGAATCGGACTTGGCCGCAGGCTTCGCATCCGGCTTCGGAGTGGGCGTGGGCCTGGCAGGCTCGGCGAAGAGCGCGGCCTGGGCTGCGAGCGCGAGGAAAAGACTAAGCCACGATTTCACGAATGGAACGGAGCTGGCGCAGCAACGCGGGAAGCTGGCGGAGTGGAATTTGGTTTGGACCATCGGAAAGGGCTTGGGACGGATTTTCGTGGGTTTCAATAAAGACGCCATCGCAGCCGGCTGCAACTGCCGCCCGCGCGAGCACGGGAGCGAGTTTGCCGTCGCCGCTGGTCGTGTCGCCCGCGCCGCCGGGGCGCTGGACGGAATGCGTGGCGTCGAAGATCACGGAATATCCCTGCTCCTGCATCCACGGAATCGAGCGCATATCGGCGACGAGATTGTTGTAGCCGAAGGTGCTGCCGCGCTCGGTGAAGCAATAATCCTTGCAGCCGACGGACTCGAGTTTTACCGCGATGTTTTTCACGTCCCAAGGCGCGAGAAACTGGCCCTTCTTCACATTCACGGTCCGGCCGGTGCCGCCCGCGGCGAGGATGAGGTCGGTCTGGCGGCAGAGGAACGCCGGGATTTGCAATAGGTCAATGTAGGCGGCGGCCATTTCCGCCTGCGCGGGAGTGTGGATGTCGGTCGTCACCGGCACCCCGAGGTCCGCGCCGATCTCGGCGAGAAGCTTGCAGCCGTCCTCGGCGTCGGTGCCGCGAAACGATTTCACCGAGCTGCGGTTGGCCTTGTCGAACGAGGCCTTGAAGACGAAATCCACGCCGAGGTCCTTGCAGACCGCATGGATTTTGCGGGCCATCCGTCGCACGAAGGTCGGACTTTCGATCACGCAGGGGCCCAGTATCAGGAGCAGATTGCCGCCTCCCAACTTCAATTTTCCGATACGAACCCGTTTACGAACCATCCGGCGGGAAGATAGACGTTCAGGCTGTGAGCGCCACTATTTTTGCGGGCGGAGCGCCCTTGTCTCGTGCGGATGCGGACGCTATGGTCGCGCAGCAATGAAGCGGATTTGTGTGGGGATTGTCGTCGCGGTCGTGTGCGTGTGGAACGTGCAGGCGCAGTCCATTCTCCAGCAAAAGAAGAAAGAAGTGGAGTTTTACACTCCGGCCACCGCGCTCGGCCAGAAGCTGCACCCGAACCTCACCGACCAGGAAATCCGCGACTACCACTGGCAGGTGAGGGAGGACACGATGCCGAGCGAGCTCAAGATCGTCAGAAATGTGGTCACCTCCGAGACGACGCCATGGCTGTCGGCGCGATCATTGTGGGGGAGCGAGACGATGGTGCAGCGCTCCGCCGAACGCGGCGCGGGCGAGCTTTCCAAGAGGGCCACCGAGGAGGCCAAGCCGATTGACCGCTGGCTGGCTTCGCAAATGCCCGAGCAGAATTATCCCGGCAAGTCGCAGGACGACGCGATCCTCGCCGCGGTCTACCGCCATTTTTTCGGATACCGCGCGCGGGGATTCGGCAGGGACACGACTGTCTATTTTCTCGGTCTCGGTCCGCACGCGGCGGATGCCCCGCCGAGCGTGGTCGCCGGCTTGGAAAGCGATCCCACGATCAAGCACGACGGCGTCAAACTTCGTCCCGTTTCCAAATCGCTCGAGGTCACCGACGACGCGATTCGCGACCGCGACACCGGCGAGTATGGCGT
>JBOHXO010000514.1:0-4237 GCA_050737475.1 Chthoniobacterales bacterium | reverse complement strand
CTGACTATTTTAGATGCGGGTTAAGGTGTGTGAGTTTCTGGAATTCACATTCAGATTTTCACGCTCTTGACAGTGACCGATGCGTTGCCCGCCTTGTCCTTGGCGAGCACGGTGACGTCCACGGACTTCGCCTTGTTCTTCACCCATTTGCGGATGGCGCTGACCGGCACGGAGGCCTTCCAATGCTTGCCCGGCTTCGCGGCGATCTTGCGACCGTTCACGTAAACCCGGAGCGATTTGATTCCGCCCGAATCGGCAGCGATGCCCTCGATAACGATCTTCGCATCCGACACCACGGCCTTGGTATTGACCGAGACCACGGGCGCCAGTTTGTCGGAGCGCAGTTGATACAAGGTGCCGGCGTCGTTGTAGGTGATGGTCTCACCATCGAGCGGAGGCGACAGGGCCGAAGGAATGCGGTGGTTGTATTCCTTCTGGTAGGCCGCGGCGACGGCGAGCACATCCGCTTCCTTGCGGTAGCGACCGAGGAACGCCTCGCAAATCGGCTCTCCACCGAGTTCCGGATAGACGCCGATCGGCACGGTGCACACGGGGAGACCCATGTTGTTGACCAGATCGCGACCACTCACCGAGTTGCTCGAGCGGGACTTCGAGAAGCTGACCGGCCAGATAAGGCAGTCGAGAGGCGTGCCTCCCGGGCCGGCAGTATCCATGAACTTCTCGTAGACGGCGTTAAAGATCGCCTTCAACTGGAAGTGCGTCACCGCCGCAGGGACCGTGAAGTCGCTGACTTTGTTGTCATAGGCGAGGCCACGGACTGTGGTGCTCAAGGAGCCACTGGCCGCATTCGCCTGCGTGAGGCGTGTGTAGATGCCCTGCCCGTGGAAGAGCTGGAATCCGCGATTCTCGAGGGCCAGCGTGGTATTGGCGTAAGTGGTGCTGGTTGTCGTGATTCCGGTGATCGAGGTGACGGCTGGATTGGTCGTACCGAGCGCCGCGGTAGGCATGTTTGTGACGCCGTCGACGAACTTGCTCGGCAGGTTTGCTGCCGAAAGGCCGGTATCGAGATTCGGCGGGAGGTAGACGATGACCACCGTCGCTCCCGCCGCGGTCAATTCAGCCACAAGGCGGTTGTGCGCGGTCGCGACGGACGATTGAGGCGTGTCCACACCCGTGGTGTTTGCGGTCGTGGCGGTGCCGAACGTGAGGCCGCCGTGGCCATTGCCAACTCCGAGCGCCTTCTCCACATCCGCGTCCGTGAGCTGGACCGGCGTGGGTGCGGGCGTCGGGCGGCTGTTACCGAGGTAGGTGCCGACGACACCGATCACTTTTCCTGCAAGCGAGCCGGCCGTGGCCTTCGTCGCGTAGCCCGTGGAAAGTCCGCGACCAGGCACGTAGTTGATCGGGGCCCAAAGATCGTCGGGATCGAGCACGGTCGCAGCGGCATCCATGATGTAAGCCTCGTCCTTGACGTAGCGGGCCATCGGTCCGACGACGTCGCGATCGGATGCGAGCGGGATGATGTTGTTCACGGAATTCGTGCCCACCGTGACCTTGAAGCCGGTGATGCCGGCGCGGTCGGAAGGATTGCGAATCGAGCCGCCGGTTTCGCCGCCCCACGCGAAGTTCGCGAAATCCGAACCGGTGAGTGCGCCGGGGCCACCGCTGCTGCCCGATGCGCTGCCGAGGCAGTAGGCATTGAGCGTGGTGCCGTAGGCGTTCGATGTCGTGCTGCCGGCTGAGGTCGCCCAGGTGTCCATGTTGCCATGGCCGAGCTGGACGGCTCCGGCTGCCTTGAGCTTCTGGACCACGAAGCAATCGGAAGGAGCGATCACGGGGCCGTAGGTGATGCCTCCCTCTGTCGTAATGGGCGAGGTGGTTGTGCCGGTGCCAACCGTGCCGGTCACGGAAGACAGCCACGACTTCACGCCACCGGAGGTCACCATGTCTTTCGTGGGATAGGAATCCTTCGTGCAGAAAAGCAGCCCCAGCAGCGGGCCTGTTGCCCCAAGGGAACGCGCCTCGTCCGCAGCCGCAGCATCGTCCATGAGATGCGGGTTGATCGAAACAACGGAGTTGATCTTGATACCAGCCTGATCGTAAACCGCGCGGCGGTTGAGATAGAGCGTAGCCATTTCGACCGACGTGATCGCACCGGCATTCATCGCCGCCTGCAAATCGTCAAACGTGGCGGTTTCCAAATTGACGGTGACGGTTTTCGCACCCGCCGTCTGCGCGCTTATCGCCACGAGAATGGCTGCAAGCGTCAGATTCTGCGCATTTTTGATCAGTTGGTTTTTCATGAAGCCTTTGACGAGTCCGACGATGCTGTCGCGCTTGCGGCGCATGAGGATGGCCGCAACGGCAAAGAGGCCGAAGGCGATGCCGACCTGCGAGGGCTCCGGCACGACGGTGACTTTCAGCGAGGTGGCGGTGAACGAAAACTTCACGGGGAATATCGAGTTGATTCCCACCAGGTTCGCAATGGAGTTCGACGAGGTGGTACCAAAGTTGACGAGCGTGTAGGTCGTCCACTCCTTGCCCGTGCCGCCGAAGTCAAAGATGTAGCTGCCCGATGTGGCGGCTCGCGCAAATTGACCGCTCAAATTCAGCACATCGCAGGTGCTGTCCGAGCTGCTCAGATCGAAGAACATGCTCGCGGTCGTGTTGTTGCTCGTCCACGAAATGCTGGTGGCCGTAAAGGTTCCGATGCCACCGTCCCCGGGCGAAAGGATGCCGCCCGAAAGCAGGGTGAGTGTGCCCGAGGCCGGCCCGACGACGGTGCCCGTGCCCGCAAGCGTCGCTCCACCGCTGACGACAAATTGCCGCGTCGAACTGGCGCCGGTGAGCGAGCTGTTGAGAACCAATGTCCCCGCGCTGATGATGGCTCCGCCAGTGCTGGTATTCGTCCCGTTCAGGATGGCCGTGCCCGCGCCGGTCTTCGAGATTGATCCGATGCCGCTGAACGCGTTGCTGATCGTCACCGTGCTGCCCGTGCCGATATTGAGCGCGACGTTCGTTCCATTGCTCACCGGGCCGGTTCCGAACGAACTGCCGCCAGTCACTTCGATGACACCATCCACGATGGTGGTCCCGCCGACATAGCTGTTGATTCCGCTCAGGGTGACTTTGTTCGGACCGTTCAACGTGAGGCTGCCCGGGCCACTGATGGCGCCGGAAATGACCGCGACGTTGCTCGCGCTGAGTTTTGTATCACCAGAGGCAAGCGTGATCGGCCCGCTCAAGGTGGCTCCGCCGATGAGGGCCGCGTTTCCGCTGCCGCCATTGAACGTGATCGGATTCGCCGCCGTCGCGCCGGAAGCCACCTGGATGGCCGCGCCGCTGGAGACGACAATCGGAGTCGAGCTGCTTCCAAACGACCCGCTGCCGCCGACCTGCGTGGCAAGCGTGCCCGCGGTGACGTTGATGGCGGAAATGCCGGTGGTCGCGCCGTTGAGCGTCAACTTCGCAGAGCCCGCTTTCGTGAGTGTCGCGGTGACGCCACTGAGCGCCGACGAGATGATCGTATTCGCATTCGTGGTAATGGATGGCGATCCATCGGCGAAAGTGATCGTGCCATCGGACACCGAATAGGCGGAATCAAACAGCATGCTGGACACGCCGACTGTGCCGCTCACGGACACAGGACCCGGAGTGCCTCCCGATCCGAATTTTGCGATGTCGGTGCCGGCGCCCGGCCAGGCGATGTCCCCTGTCCCGGTGGCCCAGAGCGCGGAGCCGGTGCTCCATGTTCCGGCGCCGTCGGAGCCCGTGCCGTTGAGCAAGGGGTCCCATGTGTAGGTGCTCGCGAGCGCCGAAGCGCTTATCACCACGGGTAGCAGCGCGCTTGTCAGCGTCTGCTTCCACCGGCGGCCGCCGCTCAAGGCGAAGGAAGTTTTTGATTTAAGCATTGTGAGGATGTTTTGTTTTTTTGGATTTCACGACGCGGCCACTTGGCAACGAGGCGCGTATGGACATAGCCGCGCTCGTGCCATGGCTGCTGTCGGTCCATAACCCGAATGGGTTACGGAATGCGGGGGTCCCCACTGTCCGCGCGACGTGCGCGAAAAAAAATCAGCCCACGAGTCCGCGGCGCACCGCGACTGCGGCGGCTTCCGCGCGAGTGGTCACGCCGAGTTTTTGAAAGATGCGGCGCAGGTGCACCTTCACGGTGTTCTGCGCGATGCCGGCCTGCTGGCTGATTTCCTTGTTGGTGAGCCCGAGGCCGATCGTCCTCAGGATGACGAGTTCCTTGGCGGTCAGATCCCTCTGCGAC
>JBOHXO010000513.1:0-3705 GCA_050737475.1 Chthoniobacterales bacterium | reverse complement strand
GGGCGACGGCGGGCTGATTTTTTTATATGTGGAAAGGGCGTTTCGCGGAGGAGCAATCCGACCTCCTCAAGCAATTCAGTGAGTCCGTGTCCTTCGACTGGCGGCTCCATAAACACGACATCCTCGGCAGCATCGCCTACGCATCGGCGCTGGAGCGGGCGGGCATCCTCACGGCCGAGGAACGCAGCGCCATTCATGCCGGCCTGCGCGAAATCGGCGAGGACATCGCGGCGGGGAAATTCGAATTCCGCACCGACCTCGAGGACGTGCACCTGAACATCGAGGCCGAGCTGACGAAGCGCATCGGCAAGCCCGGCGCGAAGCTTCACACCGGCCGCAGCCGCAACGACCAGGTCGCGACGGACATTCGGCTCCATCTGCGCGACGCCATCGCCGGCATCGTCCAGCGGCTCGCGGCCCTGCAGCTTTCGCTGGTCGGTCTCGCGGAGCGCAACGCGGGGGTCATCATTCCCGGCTACACGCACCTCCAGCGCGCGCAGCCGGTTTACTTCGCGCACCACCTGCTCGCCTATGTCGAGATGCTTGCCCGCGACGCCTCGCGGCTGACCGACTGCTCGCGCCGCATGAATGTGCTGCCGCTCGGCTCCGGCGCTATCGCGGGCTCGACGATCGCATTGGACCGGGAATTTCTCGCGAAGGAACTCGGCTTCGACGGCGTCACGCAAAACAGCATGGACGCCGTGTCCGACCGCGACTTCGCCTGCGAGTTGCTCGCCGCGCTCGCCATTTGCGGCATGCACCTCTCGCGGCTGAGCGAGGACGTGATTCTTTGGGCTTCCGCGGAATTTGGATTCATCGAATTGAGCGACCGCCACACGACGGGCTCGAGCCTCATGCCGCAGAAAAAAAATCCCGACATCGCCGAGCTCACGCGCGGCAAGACGGGCCGGCTCTACGGCAATCTCGTCGCGCTGCTCACCATGCTCAAGGGCCTGCCGATGACCTACAATCGAGACATGCAGGAGGACAAGGAGCCGTTGTTCGATTCGATTGACACGATCGAACTCACGCTCGCGCTCTACGCCGAGATGCTCGATGCCGCGAAGGTGAATGCCGAACGCGCCGCCGCGGCCGTCGCCGATCCGCTGCTGCTGGCCACGGACCTCGCCGATTATCTCGTGCGCAAAGGCGTGCCGTTTCGCGAGGCTCACGAAATCGTCGGCAAACTCGTCGGCGAGTCGGCGCGCACCGGTGTCGCCTTGAACGCTCTTTCCGCCGAGGCCTATCGCAATGCCTCGACGGCCTTTGGCGACGATGTTGCAAAGGTTTTCGATCTCCACGCGGCCCTCGCGGCCCGCACCGCGCCCGGCGCCCCCTCCGCGGCAAACGTGAAGTCGCGGCTCGCGCACTGGCGCGCGACGCTGGCATGAGTGGCTGGCGCGAACTCGACCGCGAAGTCCTCACGGAAACGCCGTTCATGAGCGTGGTCCGCGAGCACGTCGCCACGCCATCGCGGCCCGACGGCGTGGCATGGACGATTGTCCGGCGCAAGAAGGCCGCCGTGGTCGCGCCGCGCACTCCCGATGGGAAATATCTTCTCGTGCGGCAGGAGCGCGTGGCGGTGCGGCGCGAGCTTTGGGAATTTCCCGCGGGGCAGGTGGATGGCGAGGTCACGCCGGCGACGATTCTCGAAACCGCGCACCGCGAGCTCGGCGAGGAGGCCGGGTGCCGCGTGACCGGCGAAATGATTCCGCTCGGCGCGTTCTATCCGTCGGCCGGATTCACGGACGAGGAGAGTCACCTTTTCCTGGCGACTTCGGTGGCGCCGCGGGACGAGGGGCATGCTCACGACGAGCACGAGGTGATCCTGGATTGCCGGGCGTTTTCGGCGGAGGAGTTGCGCGCGATGATTGCGAGCGGGGAGATTTGCGACGCGAACACGCTTTGCCTGTTTGCGCGGCTGGTCGCGCTCGGGCACATTTGAGACGCCATGGGCCTGACCGACCGCTTGTTCAAATTTCGCGAGATGAGCGACGAGGCGAAGCCGTTCCTCGCGCACATCGAGGACCTGCGCATGATGATCATCAAGATGACGATCGCGCTCGGTCTGGCGATGATCCTGAGCTTTTGCTTCCGGGTGCAGTTGTTCGCGATCATCCAGCATCCGTTGATGCAGGTGGATCCGTCGCAGTTCACCAGCCCGAGGAATCTTGGTCCTGCGGACCCCCTTTCCATTCCGCTCGAGATGTCGTTCTACGCGGGCATCGTGATTTCGTTTCCGTTCCTGCTCTACTTTTTGGGGCAGTTTGTGCTGCCGGCTCTCACGGTCAACGAGCGGCGTCACATCTGGCCGGCGGCGACGATCGGGTTTGGGTTGTTTCTTGCCGGCGTGCTGTTCGCTTATTTTGTGGTGCTGCCGCAAGCGCTGGCCTTCTTCTACAATGAGTCGAAGAAACTCGGGTGGGATCCGACATGGGCGGTCCGGGAATATTTTTCCTTCGCATCGCAATTCGTGATCGCGTTTGGCCTGGCCTTCGAATTGCCGGTGGTGGTGCTGCTGCTTGTAAAGCTTGGCGTCGTCGAGGTCCACATGCTGCGGCGGCTTCGCCCGCAGGCGCTGGTCGCGGTGATGATTTTTGCCGCCGTCCTCACGCCGACGACCGACATGGTCACCATGTTGCTGATGGGTGGGCCGATGTATTTGCTCTACGAGTTGTGCATCATCATCGCCGCGATCATGCAGCGGCGGGAAAAGCGCGGAGAGATCGAGATTCTTTAAAGCGCCGCGAGCATGTCGCACGTGCGGTCCGTGGCGCCGCGATGCGAGGCGATCACGGCCTGGCCGTTGCGAACGAGTGTCGCGCGCGTGTCTGCATTCCGCAGGAGGCGCGCCAGGTTCTCCGGCAGCGAGGCCTCGTTGGGAATCTGCACCGCGCCCCCGGCGTGCAGCAGGCCGTGAACGAGGATGGCGAAGTTTTGCATGTTTGGCCCGAACGTCGTGGCGCAGCCCGCCATGATTGGCTCCGCGGGATTCTGGCCGCCTTTCGAGAGCAGGCTTTTGCCGACGAACACGACCGTGGCGCACGCGAACCAGTCGCGCAATTCGCCGGTGGAATCCACGAGGAGAACGTCTGGATTGCGGATTGCGGATTGCGGATTGCGGATTTCTGAGCGGTTGACGACGGACAGGCCGAGGTTTTCCAGATCGCTTCGGACCTCGCCGGCGCGCTCGGCGTGGCGGGGGACGGAGATGAAAAAGAGGTTTGGGAATTCGGCTTTCAGCGTTTTGTAGACGCGGCCCAGCGCGGCTTCCTCGCCCTTGTGGGTGCTGGCGCCGAGGAGCACCGGGGCGTTTGCGGGCACGCCGAGACTTGCGAGGATGGGAGCGAAGTTGCGCGGCTCGCGCGCGGCGGAAAATGCATCGTCGAACTTGATGCTGCCCGTGTGGCGGATGCGCTTCGCGGCCACGCCGAGGCTTTGCCAGCGGGCGACATCCTCCGGCTCCTGCACGCAGATCATGTCGAGGCGGTTGAAGATCGGCGCGGTGAAGAACCGGAATGTGCGGAAGCGTTTTTCGGAACGCGGCGAGAGGCGGGCGTTGACGAGCGCGATGGGAATGCCGCGCACCTTCGCCTGGCACACGAGATTCGGCCACACCTCGGCCTCGACGAGTATGATTTGAGTGAGCCGGATGAGGGTGAGCGCGCGACGGGTGAAGAGGAAGAAGTCGAGCGGGTTGTAGAT
>JBOHXO010000512.1:0-2906 GCA_050737475.1 Chthoniobacterales bacterium | reverse complement strand
TGTTTGAGAACAGCATCTTTGGATTCAGTAACTTTTGGATATTTCAGGAACCACTGCTCGCTCAGCCGCGGCTCGATCGGCACGTCGGCGCGCTCGCTGAAGCCCACCGTATTTTCGTAAGGCTCCTCTTTCACGAGGGCGCCGAGCTCGCGAAGTTTCTCGACGGCTTCCACGCGCGCCTCGAAGCGATCCAGGCCCGCGAAATCCGCGCCGCCCTTTTCGTTGAGCGTTCCGTTCGGGTTGAGAATATCAATCACCGGCAGTCCATGGCGCTGGCCGATTTCGTAGTCCACCTTGTCGTGCGCGGGCGTCACCTTGAGCACGCCGGTGCCGAATTCAAAGTCCACCGACTCGTCGCCGACGATGGGAATCTCCGCATGATCCTCGATGGGAAGCGGACGGCGAATGTGTTTTCCGATGAGGTGCGTGTAACGCGGGTCGTTCGGATTCACGGCCACGGCGGTGTCGCCCATGATCGTCTCGGGCCGCGTGGTTGCAATTTCGAGAAACGTTCCCGGCATCTCCACGACCTCGACCTTGAAGTGATAAAGATAGCCCTTCTGCTTTTTCGGAATCACTTCCTCGTCGCTGAGCGCGGTGAGCGAGACCGGGCACCAGTTCACCATGCGCTTGCCGCGGTAGATGAGTCCCTTCGCGTGAAGGTCCACGAACACCTCCTGCACCTTGCGCGCATAGGCCTCGTCCATCGTGAACCGCTCGCGGCCCCAATCACACGAGCAGCCGAGCTTCTTGAGTTGCTGGATGATGATGCCGCCGTATTTCTCCTTCCACTCCCAGATGCGGGCGACGAGCGCCTCGCGGCCGAGGTCGTCGCGATGTTTCATCACGCCTTCCTTGCGCAGCATTTTTTCCACGACGTTTTGCGTGGCGATGCCGGCGTGATCGGTGCCTGGCAGCCAGAGCACCTCGTGGCCGGTCATGCGCGCGCGGCGGGCGAGGATGTCCTGGATCGTGTTGTTGAGGACGTGGCCGAGTGTGAGGACGCCGGTGACGTTCGGCGGCGGAATGACAATGGAAAATGCGGGCTTCTCCGACGCGGGATTCGCGGTGAAGTTGCCGTCCGCGAGCCAGCGCGGATACCACTTCTCCTCGACCGCCGTCGGCTCATAGCTCTTGGAAATCTCGACCATGGAAAACGGTTACTTTGGCGCAGGACGCCCGGCGCGCGCAAGTTCTCTCACTTGCGCAGACGTTCGCGGATTGCTTCGAGCTCGAGCACGGCATGAAGATCGCGCGGTCGGCCCATGGATCTCTTGGCACGAATCAATGCGTCGAGCGAGAGCACGCGGATCGTCGCACCATCAATCGCGATAGGTTCGCTTTCGGCCAGACATTCCGTGTAGCCGCCAATTCCCTTGATCTCGCCAAGACAATCGAGCTGTCCCCAGTCGGTTGATAGATACAAATTTTTCAGCCCGCCCCGTTCCGCTTGCTCCCGGGTGAAAGGCAGTTTTTGCGGAGTCATTCGGTGAGCAGGATGCAATTGCTCGAAGGCTTCGAAGACGCGCAGCAGGTTGTCGGGATCCATGCGACAGGCGACATCCACGTCGCGGGTCATCAATGCGCTGCCGTGCAGAAGTGTGCCCAGACCGCCGGCGATCACAAAATCCACGTTTGCGTCAGCGAGCCGTCGTGTGATTCGGGTCAGTTCCTTCACGGGTGGCTGAATAGGCGGCGTAGAGCGCCTCCGCCTCATTTAGAATGCAATCGTTTTGGTGAAGTCGCTGCGCGGGCGTGAGGCGCAGGTTTTCGTCAATGAGCGAAAGATCAATGCCATAGGCCTCGGCCCGCTGGCACGCGGTAAGGCCGTCGTCCGTGCGCCAGAAACGCTCGAGTTCAGGCGGTAGTTTTTCGCTCGAATCCACGAGGCCATTCTATCGCCGCGCGTTTTGCTGTCGAGCCGGCGGCGTATAAATCCCTTGCGCGAGTCCCGATGCGTTTCCACTTTGTGCGCTCGCATGCGCACGTCGCTTTTCATTCTGCTCGCTCTGCTGCCCGGTCTCGCCGGCGCGGCGACGTGGAATGTCGTGCAGATGGACAAGCGCCGTTACGTGCCGGTCTCGGATGTGGCCGCATTCTACAAATTGACGCAGGCCGTCTCGACCGGCGACAGCTTCCGCCTCACGGGCGCGCACCGTCTGCTGGAGGGCAAGGCCGGCGCGACCGAGGTGCGCGTGAACGGCGTGAAATACGTGACGTGTTTCCCGCTGCGCAGTCGCGGAAGCACCATCTACGTGTCGGCGATGGACGTGAGTAAAATCATAGAGCCCGTGATGCGGCCGGGAAAAATCCAGGGCGGGAAGGAGATTCATACCGTCGTGCTCGACGCAGGCCACGGCGGGCAGGACAGCGGCGCGGTCGGCACGCTCGGCCGCGAGAAGCAATACACGCTCGATGTCGTGCTGCGCGCCCGGGCGTTGCTTTTGAAGGCGGGCTACAAGGTGAAGATGACGCGCGTGACGGATGTGTTCATTCCGCTCGAGGACCGCGCGGCCTTCGCGAACCGCTTCCCCGACGCGCTCTTCGTGAGCGTGCATTTCAACAAGAGCAACACCTACGGCGGCACCGGCGTCGAGACATACGCGCTCGCCCCGCGCGGCGTGCCCTCGATGGACGAGGAGAATTTGCGCTACAGCGATTTTCGGTTGAATCCCGGCAACGCCTGCGATGCTCAAAATATCGCGCTCGCCGCGGCGGTCCATTCCGCCTTGTGCCGGCGGCTGCCGGTTCCCGATCGCGGTATCAAGCGCGCGCGGTTCGTTGTGATCAAAAACATCCGCATACCCGGCGTCCTGCTCGAGGGCGGCTTCGTCAGCAGCCCGAGCGACGCGAGCCTCATCGCCAGGGCAAGCTACCGCCAGAACATGGCGCAGGCGATCCTCGAC
>JBOHXO010000511.1:0-5101 GCA_050737475.1 Chthoniobacterales bacterium | reverse complement strand
CACCAACAACGGCCCGACGACGATCGACGTATCGGGATGGAAATTTACGAGCGGCGTTCAATTTACGATTCCGGCGGGAAAGAGCATCGCGGCCGGCGGCTATCTCGTGGTGGCCGCGAATGCTGGTGCGTTCTCCGCCAAATATCCGGCAGTCGCGAATTATGTCGCGGGCTGGACGGGAATTCTCTCGAACAGCTCGAATAAAATCACGCTCACGGATGGTGCTGGAACGGTGCGCGACGAGTTGACCTATGCGGACGATGGCGATTGGGCGAATCGGCAGAAGGATGTGGCGCTCGACTATGGTCATCGTGGCTGGAACTGGGATTCCGCCGCGGACGGTTTCGGAAAATCCCTCGAGTTGATCGCTCCGGCTTTCGACAACGCCAGCGGACAAAACTGGCTTGCGAGCGTGACGGTCGGGGGCACGCCCGGCGCAGCGAATAGCGTGCTGGCGGCGAACATCGCGCCCGTTATTTCGGCGGTCGCACATTTTCCGCTGGTGCCGAAACCGAGCGAGTCCGTGATGGTGACGGCGCATGTCGTGGACGAGTCGAACGCGCTTTCGAGCGTGATCCTGCATTATCGAAACGACGGTGTGGCGGGCTGGACGAATATGCCGATGCTCGATGACGGGGCGCATGGAGACGGGGCGCCGGGCGATGGCACTTTCGGAACCCTGCTGCCTGCGCAGGCGGATGGCACGATCGTCGAGTTTTATGTGGAGGCGGACGATTCCACGGCGCACATCCGCACCTGGCCTGCTCCCGCACTCGATCAAAATGGTGCGCTCACGCAGAGCGCGAACTGCCTCTATCAAGTTGACGGCGGTGTTTATTCCGGCGCGATGCCGATCTACCGCGTGGTGATGAAAGCCGCGGATCGCGCCGAGCTGACGCAGATCAATACGAACAATCCGACGATCGCCGGGACGACGCAGACTTACAGCCACGCGCGCATGAATGCGACGTTCATTTCGTTCGACGGAACGGGCAGCGAAGTTCGTTATCTCGCCGGCGTGCGCAATCGCGGGAATGGCAGTCGCGACGCGCAGCCGCAGAGTTTTAATGTCGGTTTCACGAATGCCGATCCATGGTCGGGTCACGTCTCGATCAACCTCAACACGCAGGAGACGCCGTGGCAGCTTTTCGGCAGCGCGCTTTTTCGCAAGGCGGGGCTTGCCGCGCCGGAGTCGAGGCAGGTGCAACTGCGCATGAACGCTGCGAACCCCGCGAGTTCGGCGTCCGAACCGGCGTATGGATTTTACGCCTGCAACGAAGTGCAGGACTCGGAATTCGCCGACCACCATTTCCCGCTCGATAGCTCTGGAAATATCTATCGCGGTCAGCGCGTGGATCAGACTTCGCCAAGCGGGAAGACGGCTTTGGACGGTGCGAGCCTTTTATACATCATTCCCGGGGTGGGCGAGCCGCTCTCATTGGTGGAGCTCTACAAGCTCGATTATTTCAAGGAGACGAACGCGAGCGTGGATGACTGGAGCGATCTCATCGGCCTCACGCAAGCGCTCGCGAAGGGCCACAGCGACGCGAGTTTCAATGCGACCTACGACGCGGATTATGTCGCGGCCGTGAGCGCCCGGACGGACGTGGACGAATGGATGCGGTTCATGGCGGTGAACACGATTGCGGACAACTCCGAGACAAATATCAGCGAGGGCGACGGCGACGACTACTACCTCTACTTCGGCGTCACTGATCCGCGGGCGAACCTCATTCCCTACGATCTCGACACGATCCTTGGCGCCAGCTCCAGCGGGAATTCCGCGACGCACGGCCTGTTCCGAATGGTGCAATCCCCCAGCGGCGATCCCACGCCTCTCAATGCATTCATGAAGCATCCGATGTTCGCGCCGATTTATTTTCGCGAGTTGAAAAAGCAGCTCGACGGGGCGTTTGCATCGCAGAATTTCAATCCATTTGTCGATCAAGTGCTCGGTGGTGTCGTGGACGCGAACGTGGTCAGCAGGATCAAGACCTTCAATCAACAACGCGCAGCCTATGTGGCGTCGCAGATTCCGCTCGCGATCGGCGTGACCAGCGGGCCGGCTGTTTTGAATGGCTATCCGCACGCCACCTCAGCCACGACAAATCTCGCCGGCGTCGCGAATGCCATCAATACACGCAGCGTGAAGGTCAACGGCGTTGCTGCGGCATGGACGGCGTGGACCGCATCCTGGGTCGCGAACAATGTCGCGCTCCGTCCGGGAATCAATCGCGTGTTGATCCAGGCGTTCGATACGAATGGCATCGAGAATGGGCGCCAGACCTACGACGTGTGGTATGACGATGCGTCGGTGGTTCCCGCGAGCGGCACGTTGGGAGCGAACACCACGTGGACCGCGGCAGGCGGGCCATATCGCGTCGCATCGAGCCTGGTGGTGCCTGCGGGACTGACGCTGACGATTCAGCCCGGCACGACCGTCTATGTCGCCTCGGGCGCGGCCATTCAAGTGAATGGGACGGGACGCATCGCCGCCGTCGGCACGGACGAGCAGAGAATCATTTTCGCGCACGAACCGGGCGCGGCCGGAACGACATGGGGCAGTCTCGACTTCATCAACACAACCGTCGAAAGCACGCTCTCCTACGTGAGTTTTGCGGACTGCGCCGGAACGAACATCGGCGGACACACCGCGCAGGTGCATGTGAACAACGCGATCGTATTCTTCGACCATTTGTATTTTCCGCCGACGCCGGTGGGGGAATTCATCTCGTTCGACGCGTCATCGTTCATCGTGCAGAACTCGTATTTTTCGACCTACTCGGGCACCAGCGGTCCCGAGAGTTTGCATGGCGTGAATGGAATTCGCAGCGGTGGTTACGGAATCTTCCGCGACAATTATTTCGGCCACACCTACGGCGCCAACGACACGATTGATTTCACCGGCGGCAACCGTCCCGGCCCGATTCTTCAAATTATTGGAAACGTTTTCGACGGCGCGAGCGACGATTGCCTCGATCTCGATTCCACGGACGCATGGATCGAAGGCAACGTGTTCATGCACGTGCATCGCGATCCATCGCGCACCGATAATGCCCTCGATACGGCGAGTGCGATTTCCGGTGGCGTCGACACCAACGGCCAGAACTCCGACTGGACGATCATCAATAATATTTTTTACGACGTGGACCACGTGACCTTGAACAAAGGCGGCGCGGGCAACGGCGGAGGCCGGATGGCGTTCGTTCACAACACGGTGATTCATGTTGCGAAGGAAAACAGCGGCAGCACCGAAGCGGAAATTTCCGTGTTCAATTGGTCGGACGATAATGTCGCACTGCCCGACGCAGCCGCCGGCTCCGGGCTCTATGCGGCGGAGAATATTTTTTACGACTGCCCGGTCCTGCACCGTTTCTACGATCCCGCGCACCACACGGTCATCATGAACAATAGCATTCTTTCCGTGACATGGTCGGGGCCGGGAAGCGGCAATCAGGTCGTTGATCCCCGACTGAATTTGAGCGCGCTGGAGGGGACGGCTGTTGCGGCGGTCACCGCGGATCAATTGCGCGCGGCGTGCCAGCTTTTGCCAGGCTCGCCTGGAATCGGGACCGGATTCGGGGGACGCAACCTCGGGGCTTTGCAGCCGCCCGGCGTGGTGATCGGCGGCGAACCTTCGGGCACGACGAACGCCACAAATGCGACTCTCGCGATCGGCCCTGGCGGGACATTCGATTGGGGAACCGCTGCGGACCAACCGTTCGGCTGGACGGCGTTCAAATGGAAACTCGATAACGGGGCGTGGAGTGCGGAAGTTCCCGTCACGAATTTATCGCCGTTTTCCACGCCGGCGACCATCGCCGTCAGCGGTCTCAGCAATGGCACGCATACCGTTTACGTCTCCGCAAAAAACGACGCGGGATATTATCAGGACGACGTCTTCGTCTATCCTGCAGCAGCGAGCGTTCCTGCGACAGTGACGGCCTCGCACACATGGACCGTGGACACGAATTACATTCCGCCCGCGGACCAGCCGAATGTGCGGATCAACGAAGTCCTTGCGAAAAATTCCGAGACCATCGGCTACAGCGGAGTCTTTCCTGACTTGATCGAACTTTACAACGCGGGCACCGCCACGGCCGATCTTTCCGGCTGGGGAATTTCCGACGATGTGGGAATTCCCTATCGCTATGCGCTCCCGGGCGGCACGACGCTCGCGCCGGGCGCGTATCTGGTGATTCGCTCCGACTCGAGCGCCAGCGTTCCGGCTCCGCGCACGGGCTTTGGATTGAGCCAAAGCGGGGAGACGCTGACGCTCACGAAATCGGTTCCCGCAGGCGGAGGTATGGCGGATCGCGTGATCTTCGGCGCGCAACTTGCCGACTATTCGATCGGTCGGCGTGCCAGCGATGGGCAATGGGATTTGTGCCTGCCGACGTTTGGCGCACTCAACATCGTCGCCGCGCAATCTCCGCCGTCGGTTTTGAAAATCAACGAGTGGCTGGCGTCCGAGCGCGTGCTGGCGGGCAACGATTTCGTTGAGCTGTATAATCCGGCGTCATTCCCCGTGAATGCGGGCGGCAGCTATCTCACCGACAATCCCGTCGAGTGGATCACGCGGCACAAAATCGAGGATCTGAGCTTTCTTGCGGCGGGTGGATATTTGTCGTTCACAGCCGACGGCGACGCCGGGAAGGGAGCCGATCACCTCAGCTTCAAGCTCGCCTCGGAGCAGGGCGAAATCGGGTTCTTCAATTCCAATCAGGTTCTTGTCGACAATGTCGCCTACGGTCCGCAGACGACGGATGTTTCCGAGGGACGTTCGCCCAATGGCAGTTCCGCAATTTCGTTTTTCGGGCAGCCGACGCCGGGCGCGCCGAACCCCGGCCCCGCGGGCAGCACGACGACCACGGTGAATGTGATTCCCGCCGCAAAGCCGTGGAAATATTTCGCGAACTCGGGCAGCGCGCCCGCCACCGACTCCGGTGGACACAGCTATTTCGAAACGGCCTTCGACGACTCGGCATGGCCCAGCGCTTCGCAATTATTCTACATCGAGACCGCAGCGCTCACGAACTCCGAAGGCTTCGCAAAGACGACGGTGCTGCCGGGCCTCACAACGACGAAGCCGTATCAGACG